>CANBTO010000094.1 GCA_947372405.1 Verrucomicrobiaceae bacterium | reverse complement strand
GCGCGGCCGTACACGCTGCTGGATTTCTTTCCGCGGGATTTCCTGCTGATGATCGACGAAAGCCACGCCACCATCCCGCAGATCGGCGGGATGTATGAGGGGGACAAGAGCCGCAAGACGGTGCTGGTGGATCACGGCTTCCGCCTGCCGAGCGCGCTGGACAACCGGCCGCTGCGTTTCGAGGAGTTCATGCAGATGACCGGCCAGCGGCTCTATGTTTCGGCCACGCCGGGACCTTTCGAACTGATCAACTCGCGACCGGAAAACCGCAGTTATATCACGGTGAACACCAAGGATGCCGCGGGCCGCGCCGTGCCCGCCAGCATGCGGCGCGTCCGCGTGATCCCCAGTGGCAACGCGGAACCCGTGGAAAAGTTCGATCCGTCGAAACGCGGCACCCCGCTCGTCGTCGAGCAGATCATCCGACCGACCGGCCTGCTCGATCCGGTCATCACATTGCGTCCGCTCAAGGGGCAGATCGACGAGACCATCGAACTCTGCCGCCAACGTGTGGAGCGCCACGAGCGTGTGCTGGTGACCACTCTAACGAAAAAGACCGCGGAGGACCTGAGCGAATACCTGCAAGGCACCGGCCTCAAGGTCCGCTACATCCATGCGGACATCGACGCCGTGGAGCGCGTGGAGATCCTGCGCCAACTGCGCGCCGCGACCGTGGACGTGCTGGTGGGCATCAACCTGTTGCGCGAGGGACTCGATCTGCCGGAGGTCTCACTGGTTTGCATCCTCGATGCGGACAAGGAGGGATTCCTCCGCAACGAAACCTCGCTGGTCCAGACGGCCGGGCGCGCCGCACGCCACATCGGCGGCGAATGCGTGTTGTTCTGCGACGTGGTGACGGATTCCATCCAGGCGCTTCTCGACATCACCGGCCATCGCCGCGAACGCCAGCAGGAACACAACGAAACCCACGGCATCACTCCGCAGGGCGTGAAGCGTGCGCTCCAACAAAGTCTGCACACCCACGAGAAGGAACTCGAACAGGCGGAGCGGCTCAACAGCTCGCTCGTTTCGGACTCGGTGGAAACTTATGACAAGCTGCGCGTGATCGCCGAGATGGAAGAAGAGATGCGCGAGGCGTCCTCAAGGCTGGAATTCGAACGGGCGGCGCATCTTCGCGACCAGATTGCCGCATTGAAGAACCCGGCTGCCGCCACTCCGTCCAAAGGTCCTGTGAAATATCCAACAGGGAGGGGCGGACGCAAGCCACGCGTGTCTTCTTGACCAAGTGCCCCGCATGGATGTATCTCAGGCCGCATTGATTTCCATGACCGACCGCCCTTACTTCGAAGCCTGGCTGCGCCGCACAGGGCGGCAGTTTGCAGTGAGCGGACGCCTCACCCAAACAGCGGCGGTGCTGGCCCGCGAGGAGGGCGGCACGGTGGATGAATGGAGGAACCGGCTGCGGGTTCTGCTAGAAGGAGATGACATGCCTTCACTGGACCTGCTCACAAGAATCGACGCGCTTCTGGCCGGACCATCAGGACGCAAGGAAAAAAGCAGCGTGCAAGGACTTCTTTTCTGATCCGCAAAAACGCGGATGCGGTTTGCATGGGATGATATACCGGAATTTATGGCACCTATCTTGCTTTCGCTTGCATGCCGAGTCGTTTCCAAATTATCAAACCCGCACGCATCATAAGACTCCGGCGGAGAGGATCGGAGGCTTGATGAAACGCACACCAATTGATGCACAGGCTCCCTTCATATTCAGCGATTTACCGACTACGCATCGCCGCATTGCTGTTGTGTGCGAAGTGTGTCCTGGTGCCGGTGACGGCAGGTGTGATCGTTTATTCGCTCATCGTGCACGACAGCGGCCTCGCCATGATCGGCCTTGGATTCGCGGTGCTGACCATGCTGCTGGTCGTCTATCAGTGGCTGGTTTCCTCACGGACCAACTGCCCCTTGTGCATGACTCCCGTGCTTGCGGCCAAGGAATGCGCCACGCACCACCATGCCCGGACGGCCTTCGGCAGCCACAGGCTGCGCGTGGCGCTGGCCATCATTTTCAAAAACTCCTTCCGCTGTCCCTACTGCCATGAGCCCACCGTGCTGGCGGTTCGCGAGCGGCGGCAATAATGGGCGATTCATGGGATTGACAGACCCGCCCGGTTCGTCCGAGCCTCCGCGCATGCGATTCATATCGAAATCCCTGCGAACCATCGCCCCGCATGCGGCCGGGTTGGCCTTTGCCCTTACACCCGCCGCCCGCGCAGAAACCACCATGCCTGAAACCCCATCCGATGTCGCCGCAGCCCCGGCCGACGCGATCAAAACCCCGTCCGGCCTCGCTTCCAAAGTTCTACAAGCCGGGAAAGGCGAAGCCCATCCCGCCGCCGCAGACACCGTGACCGTCCACTACTCCGGCTGGACCACGGACGGCAAACTCTTCGACAGCTCGGTGAAGCGCGGTCAGCCTACCAGTTTCCCGCTCAATGGTGTGATCAAGGGCTGGACCGAAGGACTCCAGCTCATGGTGGAGGGCGAAAAGCGCCGCTTCTGGATTCCTGCCGGCCTTGCCTACGGCGAAAACCCCGGCGGCGGACGCCCCGGTGGACTGCTCGTTTTCGATGTGGAATTGATCTCCATCAAAAAGGCACCCGAGGCACCGAAGCCACCCGCTGACGTGGCCGCCGCTCCTGCGGACGCTGAGAAAACCGCTTCCGGCCTGGCCACGAAAGTCATCTCAAAGGGAACCGGCAGCGCCAATCCCAAGGACGGCGACATCCCGAAGCTCAACCTCTCGCTCTGGAGCAGCGAGGGCCAGCTCCTTCAAAGCACATCCAAGGAAGGCGCTCCCGTTGACATTCCACTGGACCATCTCGGCATCGGCGGCCTCGCCGAGGGCATCAAGTTGATGGTGGCCGGAGAGAAGCGCCACATGTGGATTCCCTCGAAGCTGGCCTTCGGCGACAAACCGCGTCCCGGTGCCCCTGAGGGTGGACTGATGGTGGAAGCGGAACTGATTTCCATCAAGGAAGGCGTCCCGGCACCAGCGGCTCCGAGCGATGTGGCCGCGGCTCCGGCCGATGCCGAAAAGACGGCGTCCGGACTTGCCTCAAAGGTTCTCACCAAGGGAACCGGCAGCGCCCATCCGAAGGCTACGGACAGCGTCAAGGTCCACTATTCCGGCTGGACCACCGACGGCAAACTTTTCGACAGCTCCGTGCAACGCGGGGAACCCGCCAGTTTCCCGCTCAACGGGGTGATCAAGGGCTGGACCGAAGGTCTCCAACTCATGGTCGAGGGTGAGAAGCGCCGCTTCTGGATTCCGGCGGGTCTGGCCTACGGTGAGAATCCGGGTGGTGGTCGTCCAGGCGGTCTCCTGGTTTTCGACGTGGAGCTCCTGGAAATCACCAAATGATGTGCTTCAGGATCAGACGGGTTGTTCCTTTGGTGGCGCTGGCTATCGCGGCTTGCGCCGGGACAAACCATCCGCAACCGGCGAGTCACACTGACTCCGTCGCAACCAAACCGAAATACAAGAAGCCCGTCCGCATGAACGGGCGCGGCGAAATCTCCTCCATTTCTTTGGATGATTTCTTCACGCTCCAGCAATCGGGAAAAGTCCTGATCTATGATGCGAGGCCGGCGTTTTTCTATCAGCTCGGCCACATTCCCGGAGCCATCAGCCTGCCGAAAAACGATTGCGACGAGAAGATCGCCACCAGGGAGGGCGAGATCAAAGCCGCTCTGGCTTCGGGCAGGAAGATCGTCGCGTATTGCACCAGTTTCACCTGCCCGGACGCGCGGGCGCTTGCCATTCACATCTCCGGCTTCGGCTATCCCGTCGCGGTTTTCGACGGCGGCTGGGACGCGTGGAAAGACGCCGGAATGCCAACTGAATAACACCCTCATCCAACAACATTCGAACATGTCATCTTTCTCCAACGTCACCGTCGATGCAAAGGCCAACGTCTATTTCGACGGCAAGGTCGTTTCCCACACCGTACATTTCGCCGACGCCAGCAAGAAAACCCTCGGCCTGATTTATCCCGGAAAATTCCACTTTGGCACCGCCGCTCCCGAGCGCATGGAAATCATCTCCGGCTGCTGCGAGGTGGTGCTCGACGGCACTTCGGAAGTTCTCGCAATTGATGCCGGCTCCGCTTTCGATGTTCCCGGCAACAGCGGCTTCACCATCACGGTGGAGGACTGCATCTGCGAATACATCTGCTCGTTTCTGCCTGCCTGATGCTCCGTCCGCACATTGCTGGAAAAATCGCCGGATGGCTGTTGCTCCCGGCAATGCTGGTTTCATGTGGCATCCGCCTGCCCGTGGATACGAAGCATGTGCAGCGAGTGCCGGTGAATCTAACAACGCCACCCGGGAAACCTCCCAAGGATCCCGACGTGCTCGTCTGGCTCATCGCGGACGATTACCACACAGGCATGGTTTTCCCATACGACTGGCTGGAGGAATCCGGCTTCATCCCGCCCGCGGGTTTCAGCAAACCCAGATACGTCGCGATGAGCTGGGGCAGCAACCCCGCCTACGAACCCGGAGGCATCCCCGGTGGTTTCGCAGGCACCTGCAAACTGCTCCGCATCATCTGCGCCCCTACCCCATCGGTGATGGAGTTGATCCCGGCGAACTGGAACGTGCCGGAAGTGTGCCCGGACCAGCGGATCTGGAGGAAACTCGTTTCACGCGAATACGGCCACTCGCTTGCCGCCTTCCTCAACTCGTGCAGCGCCAAAGGCCCGGATGGCAGGCCGAAAGTCGTCAGGGAATCCAGTTGGGGCCATGGCGTGCAGCTTGAAGGCAAGGACACCTACTACATACCGCGCGTCTGCAACATCTGGACCGCCCAAGCCATCGAGTCCATGGGCGGGCGCATGAGTCCGTGGTTCGGCCTCACCGCCGACGGCGTGATCCGGCAGGCGGAAAAACCACCCAACGACTTCGAGCAGATCTGGCCCGGCGGCGGTGCCCCGCCGAAACCATAGATCATGCGGCATTCCTGAACCCAGCGCGGCACACTGCCACTGTCGTCGTGAGTCAGAGATTCAGGAAATTCCGGATCAAGCGGATGCCTGCATCCTGGCTTTTTTCCGGGTGAAACTGGCAGGCAAGCAGGTTGGGAAGTTCGATGGCTGCGGCAAACGTGTCGTCTCCGTAGCAGGTCTCAGCCGCTACCACGGAAGCGTCATCCGGCACGGGAAAATAGGAATGCACGTAGTAGAAATAGGGTTCCGGCCCGAGCCCCTCCCAGTTGCCGTTGCCGGGACTGCGCGGAACCACCGAATTCCATCCCATGTGCGGGATCTTCAATCCAGGTGTTTGCTGAAAACGGCGCACGATGCCGGGCACGATACCCAGGCCAGCCACGCCGGGGCTCTCCTCGCTGGATTCGAACAGGATCTGATAGCCGAGACAGATGCCGAAATACGGTTTCCCGGCGGCAACCCAGTCCTTAATGGCTGCGAGCAGACCGCGGCTTTCGAGCTGCGCCATGCAGTCTCCGAAGGAACCCACGCCCGGCAGGACGAGATGCGTCACCTCCGTCAGATCCGCCGGCGAAGCGGCGATGACCGGTTCCACGCCGAGTTCCCGCATGGCATTGGCAACGCTGCGCAGATTTCCCGCGCCGTAGTCGATGATGCCAAGCTTCACAGCGCGTCCTTGGTGCTCGGGATGCCCACCACCCGCGGGTCACGCTCACAGGCGTCACGCAGCGCGCGGGCAAGTCCCTTGAAGATGGCTTCGGCGATGTGGTGGCCGTCGCGACCGTAGAGCAGCTCCACGTGGATGTTCGCGCGCAGGTTGGAGGCCAGCGCGCGGCAGAACTCCTCGACGAGCGTGAACGGCATGTTAGGCGCGGAAGGAGTCCCGGCCGGAGCGCGGAATTCCAGATGCGGCCTGTTGCTGAGATCCACCACCACACGAGCAAGAGTTTCGTCCATCGGCAGATAACAACTGCCATAGCGGCGGATTCCCTCCTTGGTGCCGAGCGCCTCGCGCAAACAGTCTCCGATGACTATGCCGGTGTCCTCGATGGCGTGGTGGAAATCCACCGCAATGTCGCCCACTGTTTTCACCTTGAGGTCGAACAGACCGTGTTTCGAAAAAAGCGTGAGCATGTGGTCGAAAAACGGAATGCCGGTATCAATCGCGGAGACACCGGTGCCATCGATATCGATCGACAGTTCGATGGAGGTCTCGGCGGTTTTCCTGCTGCGGCTGGCGGTGCGGGGAACGGACATGGATCTAACCAGATTTATCAGTGATTGGTTCCGTTGGATTGGGACGCAGCTTCGAGTTTCGCGATGTAACGGGGTGCGACAAGCGCGCTCTTGGCCGCACTGATCGCAGCAGGAACGGCTTTGGAATCACCCTTGCTTTGGATCAGGTTGTAGGCGTCCCGGAAGGCCTTGCCGCCATCGACAGGCGAACCGGTTTTCAGCGAGAGAAGGCGGCTTTGCTCGCTCTTGCCGAAATTCAGAGTATCCGCCAGCGACGGTTTGAAAAGCGGATGAACCGTGACCCAGACAACCTTGGCATCCTTTTCCTCCTTGAGTTGCTTTTCAAACTGCGCCTCCTCATCGCGGATTGCGCCTTCCGTGCGCCGTCGTTCCGTGCTGGGCATGAGGTCAAGGCCGATCTGACGCTGCTTCGCCCTGGCGTCAAAAGTGGAGAGGAGATTGTTGATTTCGTCCAAATAGGCCGTGACCACCTGCTGAATCAGCGGCAACAGAGAGGCGTGCGCCGTCGTGTTACGGAAATCCCGGTCAAACTCGCTGAACATGCGCAACGCGGAAAGATACTGGGAGTTCTCCACGAGAGCGCGGATTTTGGTTTCCATGATGCGGGCGTCGATCTCATAGGCATTGGCCCTGTATTCGCCTGACGACACGATCTTGCCTTTCAGCTTGATGCCACCGGCGAGGATTTCGCCGGCCTCGGACTTGAGCGTGGCGATGATGGCTTTAGCCTCCTTCGTCTTGGCGCTGCCGCGATAGTCCACAAGGTATTTTTCGGCAAGACGGATCCTCTGATCATATTCCTCCTTTGATAGAAGATCCGGAGTGGGAACAAGCTTCTCGATTTCCTCGAAAGCCGAGATTTCGGGGTCCGTTTTTTCAATTTTCGCAACGTCCGCTTTGGCGATCACCTTTTCGTCCTTGATGGTCTTGGACACCTTGACTTCGACGACATAGGAAGTGGCATCCTGTCGGATGATCGAACCTTCAAGCTTGGATCCGTCCTTGAGGATGAATGTGTCCGCAACTGCCGGTAACATCAGGCACAGCAGGCTGAAAGACGCCGCGATGGAATGGGATTTCATGATGGAATGTATGAAGAAACCGGGTGCGAACAACCGACTGAAAGAAGGGTTTCCTATTTTGCCTGCGAGGGCAAGACCGCATCTTGCAGGGCTTCCGGGGTTGATACCAGACGGGTTTCGCCGCTAGATAGGATCACTTTTACGGAGCCAGCCTGCACTTGCTCGTCGCTGCGGGCCGGTCGGCGCTGGATCACCTGCACCGGCAGGCGCTCGACCGCGGTCTTGAGTGATGGAGACAGGTCAGCCCCCATGGCGACGGTGATGTTGAAGTGCCGCGTGAGCGTGGCCAGCAGCAGGTCGGTGTGCAAAAGCGGACGGTCCACCACGTAGGTCGGCATGGGGGTGGCGAGTTCGCTGAAGCTTGCCACCAACGGACGACCCAGTTCCGCCAGCCGGCTTTCCGTCGAGGAAATGAGGCCGCCGGTCGAATCATCGAAGAGCATGACCAGATCGGTGATCGGCAGGTCGACGAGCTTCGCCTCGTCCGGACACTCGAGGAGAAATTCATCGTTGGTGAACTTCTCGGCGGAGGTAGTGGCCAGGTCTTCGGACCATACAAGCCATTGCTCGTCCGAGGTGATGTCCGCCATGTCAAGCACCGCCTGGAGCGCCAGAGCGTATAGAAAAGCCCTGCCCGCGCCGACGGAATCCGGCACATCACTGGAAAACATTCGAAGCTTGGGCCCGACCATGAACGCCTCCCTGGCACGCTTGAGCAGCGCGGAGGCCTTGACGCGGTATGCCTCGTCTCCAGTGGCACCGTATGCGGCCGCATACGCGGACACCATCCGGAAAGTGGCGCCCGCATGGGAGCATTCATCCCGCGTGACATGGCTGATCCTGGCATTACGGACGGCTAGCAGGCTGGCCCTCACCTTCTCGAAACGCGGCTTGAACGATTCCTCGCTCTGGGACACTTCAGCGGCAATGCTTGCGGCGCTTTTTCCCAAGCCAAGGGTGTTGCAGCGGAAATATTCACGGCGTGTGTCCGCTTCGGATGGCAGATTGCCAAGCCCCTTCATCGCGGTGGCCTTGATCCACCAGGAGGCATCCTCGGCTGGCAGAACCTGTTCAAGATCCTCGACTTTCCACATCCATGATTCCGGATTGTTCGGAGGCGAAAAACCAAGTGAAAACAATCCTTCAGAAGTTCCATAGGATTTCTCCGCAAACGAGATCGCGCCCAGCGCCTTCTCCAAGGCCAATGGATCACCGGTGGCCCTGAACGCGGAAATCAATGCAACCGCAGCCCGGGCCTGCCCCGGACAATCCCGCACGAAGGTTGGCAGCGCCCACGAAGGTCCGCTGCGGGATGTGAAAACACCACCATCCAGAGGATCGATCATCGCGCTTGGCAGCAGGTCCACCATCAGTTCGCGGGTGGTTCGCAGGCAGCGGGCACGCACGTCAGGCGGCAGTCCGGGCCTTACCGCCGCCGTGGAGAGCAATTCGATCGCACCGGCGGGAAAAAGCCCCCCCGACTCATCGAATACCCGCGAGTAGGGATCATACAATGAAGCAAGCTGGCGCAAACTCCGGACCACATCCATCGCCGGTTGCTCGCTCATGACCTTCGTTACTTTTCGTTGAAGAAAGCGATTGCGGCGGCTCGCGTTGTCCTGGCTGCTGTTTTTGAGGACATATTCCGGCACGTCCTTCCACATTTGGGAAACCATCAGGTGCGACTGGTTGAACAGCTCCGGGACACCGTGCAGGTTATTCGGAGTCAGGGGAATCCAAGCGATCGGATTGCCGTCCCCCGTCATCCACACAAACAGTGGCAATTGCAGCGGACGTTTGATTTCAGAACAAAGGTCCGCTGTCAAAATCCCCATCTCGCGCGATGCATCGCCATCGACGAGCACCGGCACGTAGTTTTGGTTGATGGCCTCCACCATCGCGGGATCCTCCGTTATCTTGGCAAGCACGTCGAGAAACCCGGGTTGCTGCGGCATCACGATCACGCAAAGCACGAGTTCGTTCGCGTTCTTAGCCCTGTCGAGGGTCGTCTTGGTCCAGGGTTGCCAATGAATGGGAGAGTTCGCCTGGCACTGATAGACCGCACCGGGCAGGTTCTTAAGACCGTTGGCTTTCAATTCGGGCGCGATCACGCTCGACGGGACCTCCTTCTCAGGGGCCACGCTCCGTTTTCTGCGACACGAACTGGATTCCAGCGTGATGCCTAACAAAGACATGGCGACCAAAGCCGGAACCAACGGAGTTTTACAGTTCATGGCGGATAATGCAGGCCGAACCGGATGACCGATTCTCCAACGCGCCGTCATCATGAAGAAAAGACTTCCGATGTGGCAAGCGGAAGCTATCCTCCGGCATCAATTCCCGACGCCGCGTGATCAGTATCGCAGTTTCAAGCCAAAAAGGAGGAGTGGGTAAAACCACCGTCTCAATCAATCTCGCTCACGCCTTCGCCCGCGCGGGCGTCCGCACCCTGCTGGTGGACGCGGATCCCCAAGGCTCCGTGGGCCTGTCACTGACCCGCCAATCACGCCTGCTGGCCGGGTTTTACGATTATCTGACCGACCCCGGCATTCCTCTGGACCGTCTCATCGTCCCCACAAGGTTGGAAACCTTCTCGCTCGTCGCCAGCGGCCAGGCCAGCGACTACGAGGCAGGTGGCGGCGGAATGGGAACCCATCTCGCCCGCGTCCGGGCTTTCCTGCGCAGCGTCTCGGCAAGAGGCTATGACCTTTGCCTGATCGACACCGCTGCCGGCTTGTTCGGT
The DNA here is from genome assembly GCA_947372405.1 of Verrucomicrobiaceae bacterium. Next base: position 1,962 of record CANBTO010000094.1, on the reverse strand, counting down.
GTCACGGGTGACGTGATCGCCTCCAGTGATGCGATCATGATCCCCCAGCCGGCGGAACCTCTCGGTATCCGGTCCGTTCCCAAGCTTCTCGAAGGATTGAACCGGCTCCGCGTGATGAATCCCCGCTTGTCAGTGTTGGGTGTCTGCCTGACCATGGTGCAGCACGATCTAGCGGAAAGCACCGAGGCCGCCGCCGCACTGCGCCAACTGCTGCCCCAGGAAATGGTATTTCAAACCCAGATCCCACGCGACGGATTGTTCGTCCGGGCGAGCGCCAGAGGTCTTCCCATCGGTGTTCTGGAAGATGGTGCCGGCGCGCAAGTCGTATTCGACGCCTTGCGCGTGGAGATCGAAGCGAAACTCGAACCGGGCGACGCCCACCGCGGCAACCACGGCTGATGGACCCGATCAATCCATGGCTCGATCCCGTTGAGGTCCGCCGGATGGCGGAACGACTCATGAAACCCGCGCGGGACACATCCGTCACGGTTACCGACGCGGGATTCGACGAGGCCTTCATCGGCTATGCATCGGAGCGTTCCCCTGTCATCGTCAAACAACCGTCGGGGACTCCCCTCACGGCGGAGAATCCGGCGGCACCGTCTCCGACCGAGCCTTTCCAAAACGCCGAACCCGGGCCTATCACCTCCAGCGCGCGCGGCCCGTTCCTCGATAGAATCCATCGTTTCCGTGACTGGATGAGGCACAACTTCGCAGCCACCGGAATCTTCATCCTGGATCGCGAGGGCGCGGTCATTTTCGATGAAAGCAACCATGGCCGCCTGCATTTTCTCGCGCGCAGCCTCGCCCTTGCATCAAGGCGCCAGCGCGCGTCCGGCGGCAACGTCCATGTGAAGATCGGAGCAGGAGCCACGCTGGAAGTCATCCCGGTGGATACCGCCTATGGCTGCCTGGTGCTCGGCGCCGTCGTCTCCGAGTCGCTGCCTCCCGCGGCCGTATCCGCGGTCATGGAGGCTCTTTCGCTCGTCGCATCCCCTCCTCCGCAGGGCTGATAGAGACCGATTGCCGGTCTCAGGAACCGGAATGAGGACACACGGAAAAGCCGCCGGGCACGGTGGCAATGGATCGTTTCCGGAAATCCATTTGCAATTGGCTATCGGAGGTCTTGACATTCGTCCCTGATTTCGTGACTTCCTTTGCATGGCCAAGAAAACCGCACCCGTTAAAGATCGTTTCTCCAAGACTCAGATCATCGATCAGATCGCAGAATGCACCGAACTCAGCCGCAAGCAAGTCTCGGCGGTTCTGGACAGCCTGACCGATGTCATCGAAGCGCATGTCAAAAAGAATGCCGTCGGAGAATTCGTTCTTCCCGGATTGATGAAAATCAGCACCGTCCGCAAACCGGCGGTCAAGGCACGCAAGGGCATCAACCCCTTCACCAAGGAGGAAGTGATGTTCAAGGCGAAGCCCGCGACCACCGTCGTGAAGGTGCGCCCGCTGAAGAAGCTCAAGGACATGGCGGTCTGATAGAACGCCGTGTCCGGGTTCATTCGAATCCGGCGTAATTCACAACGCGGTCTCTCCGGAAAACGGGAGGCCGCGTTTTTTTTGCGCGGAAGTCTCTAACATGCCACGGCGGGACGCGGGTAGGCGGCATCGGACAGATCCCCGGCGTCGTGACCGCAATTCGAATATGGACGGTGTTAAGCGAACCATCCGCAAGCTCCGCGCAGGGCGGCTACGCTAGGGATAGAATGCGCGGAATTTGGATGAAATGAACCACAGATGGACGCAGATGGACGTGAATTTGGAAAAAATACTATTGCTCCACTTTCTTGGTCCGCCTCACTCCGATGGAAAAACCACTTTTCGCAGCGCAGTTTCAAAATTCTTCCCTTCCATCTGCGTCCATCTGTGTCCATCTGCGGTTGAAAATTCCCTAATGGAAACGCCCTGAACCTCCGCAGCGCGCGCCACCTCCCATGGAAATTGCAGCGG
>CANBTO010000093.1 GCA_947372405.1 Verrucomicrobiaceae bacterium | reverse complement strand
AGCCTGCTCCAGCCCCTGTGAAGAAAGCCACCCCCGCCCCGGTTGCAAAAAAACCGGTTGTTGCGGCAAAACCGGCTGCTCCCGCCAAAGACTCCAAACCTGCGGTGAAAGCCGTGGTGGAGGAAGCATCGAAAGCTAACAAACCCGTTCCCGCCCCTGCCGCCAAGGCACCTGCGGTCAAAGCCAAGTCCTCGGTGGTGGCTTTCACACCTCCACCCGCACCCGTAAGACCTCCCTTCGTGCCGCCGAAATCCGCTCCGGTTTCCACCGAGCCCGTCGCTTCAGGGTCAAACGGCTCCCACTCTCCGGCCTTCGTTCAAAAACAACGCCAGCGCCTTCTCGATCTGCGCGACGATTTGGTGGACGCCATGTCCGGCATGACCCGCGACACGATCCGCAATGCTCCAGAAGGCTCCGAAGCCTCCGGCAGCGGCCAGCATCAGGGCGACGCCGGCAGCGACGCCTACGACCGCGATTTCGCGCTCTCGGTGCTCGCGAAGGAACAGGACGCTCTCTACGAGATCGAGCAGGCGCTTCAGCGCATCAAGAAAGGTTCCTACGGCATCTGCGAAATTTCGTCCCGCAAGATCCCCCAGGCCCGCCTCGAGGCCATTCCATTCGCACGCCTGACCGTCGAGTGCCAGGCCCAGTGGGAGAAGGAATACGGCAAACGGCGCTTCCGTCCCTCCAACGAAGTCGGCTTCAGCGGCGGAAAATACGTCGAAGATGAGGATTCTGAAACAGTTTCTCTTGACGAGGACGAAGATTAAAGCAACATCCGCCCCCCAAAGTCCTTCTCATGCCACGCGAGATCATCATCCTAGAATGCACCGAAGCGAAAGCCGAGGGCAAACCGACTTCACGCTACGTCACCACACGTAACAAGAAGAGCCTCCGCACCCCAGGCCGTCTGGAGAAAGTGAAATTCAATCACTTCCTCAAGCGCCGCACCCTCCATCGCGAACTCCGCTGATTTTTCCCATGTCCGAGCCAAAAACAGTTCAACGTCGTATTAACTTCCGCAAGGCGAACCGGATGATGCCGCGTCGCCGGCATGACATCCCTGCGGATCTCGTGGTCGCCACCAATCCGGAGCTTCTCACCAAGTTCACCTCGGAGACGGGCAAGATCCTTCCCCGCCGTGTCACCGGAGTCTCCGCCAAGCTTCATCGCAGGATCACCAACGCGATCAAGCAGTCGCGCGCGATCAACCTGCTGCCCTAACCGGTTCACGAATCCAATCTTCAACCGACCAGCCCGTGAAAACGGGCTGGTTTTTTTGTAGCTGGAGCTGAGTGTTCCGGTCTCCTTTAATGCCATGCAAGGTTACGCCCAAACACCCGAAGCAATGGAACACCTCGGACGGATGGCCGCCTCCGGGATCCGACCGGGTTCCGTGATCGCCCTTGTCGGCGGTCTTGGCGCAGGCAAAACCCATTGGACCAAAGGGTTGGTCTCCGCTCTGGGATCAGCTGCGGAAGTGACCAGTCCCACCTTCGGTCTGGTGCATGAATACACGGACGGAAGACTCCCGGTGTTTCATTTCGATTTCTACCGTCTCAACAGTGCGGAGGAACTGGCAGCTCTCGGCTGGGACGAATATCTCGAAGCCGACGCAGTGATCGTGGCCGAGTGGGGGGACAAGTTTTCCGAGATGCTGCCTGATGGCACGTTCTGGCTTTCATTTACCGTCGATGATGACGGTGGCCGGAGGATTTCCGCTATATGATATGTCGTGTCAGGTCGTTGGGGCGACCATACCCGCAGCTCCATTGACGAGTCGGCCTGCCGAATTGATCAGCGCCCCGGGCAGACCGCAGGAAGTCGAAAGGCATGCCATCAAAACGACGGCGATCCAGAGAATGGACTTTTTCATGGCGGCAGCATGACTCCCGCGAACAGCGAGTCAAGCCGGGCTTCGAGCCTCGGCAAGTGGTCTTTCATGGTAGTTCCGGACTCCGGGAAAGCGGATGTTTTTCAAAAAACAACGTAAACTCATGGCGGTTGTAGGTGAGGTGGGTTCTCGCGAGAGTCCGCAGCCCCGCTGCTTCCGCCGTGGCAAGAACCGATTTTTCCAAGGCCGTCGCTTCGTTGAATGTCGCGGCACCAGCCATTTTCAAAGTGAAAACCACAAGACCGTCATCACGGAGATGTTCTGATAGACGGATCACCTGCGCGATGGCGTCGTGGGCTTCGCCGTTCATATCAGAAAGCAGCGCATCGTAAACACTTCCGGGCGTGGGATGGAAGGCGGCCGCATCCGAACGCAACGCAATCAGGGAGCGATGGTTTTCAAGCCGTTTGTCAAGCGGAGCACGATCCACCGCGGTGACCCGGTATCCACGGGCCAGGAGTTCCGCCGTCATTCCTCCGGGGCTGGCACCGAGTTCCAGCCAATGGCTGCCGGCAGGAGGCACCGGCCTCTTGAGCCGCAGATGATGAAGCGCCTCGACGATCTTGGCTCCCGCGCGGCTGATAGACTCTCCCGAATTCTGGCGGATGTATTTGGTGCCACCGGGATGGAATCCATTCGAGTCCTCCGGACTTTGCAAACCACAGAACAAACCTTCCTTTCCGACGAGGCAGAACAATGTGGGCAGCCGGCTGTCCTGGGCCTCGGCATCGCGAATTCCACCGACTTCCGGCGGGAACAACTGGAGGCTTCTGCCCCGGAGATTGGATGCGAGCGTTCGGAAATAACGGTTAGGCGATCCCGGGTCGAGTGGCCCGGCGATGATCGTTTGCAAGAGGCTGCCACCAAATTTCCGGAACAAGGCCTGCGCAGCCTTTTCGACGAATCCGGGCGTGTCCTGCGGGCTACACGGCCAACTGTGATGGACCGGCAGATTCCAGCGGACGAACGTGCAGTTCCGCAGCTTCGATACGGAATCGGGATGAGTCACGCGGACCAGATGATAACCCCGACCTAACAGCCTGACCGGCACAAGATCGAGACTTTCAAGGATCTCGTTTTCCATGTCCGGAAAGACTTGGGAAATCCGGATCAGCCAAGTGGCTGGCAGGCTGTGATGGAGATTTTCTATCAAAAGTGCGGGGAACTCCCCAAATGACTATCCGGGATAACGCCACCGCGCAATTCCGGCGTGCATGCTAAATCGCGTCGCGGAATTCTCCGGCAGGCTGTGTGGCGACTGGCTGCTGGAAACCCGGCGGCGCGTGATCCAAGTGTCGTTCCAGCCAGTTTTCCGCCTCCTGGCGGCTTTGAAAAATCCGGAACCGGTCGGTGTTGCGCGACCAGTATCCCAGCATCCTCACCACTCCGTATGCCACGGAGTTGCGCACCGCGAAAACCAGCCAGCCTCTGGACCGGTTTCCTTCCTGACGCAGCATCAACGCCAGCCGCAGCACGTCGTTGGAGCTCAACTCCAGTTCGGCGTCACTGAAATCCACCAGCCCGTGATGATCCGGAGACCAGCAGGGATCGGAAGCCATCGCGGAAACAATCGACTTCAAGTCGGCCAGCCCGACCTTCCCCTGATATTCCTCGATGCGCATCCGGCGGCCGGTGTCAATCCGGTAGCGTCCCACATTGGTCGGGGACGGATAATCAGTGGTTGAAAATTTCATGGGGTTCCTAACTATCGGACCCCGCGAGAGATGATTCGTTCAAAAAATTTATGGATTTAGCGCGCGCAACTGCTTGTTTTTAAACATGTTACGCAATTCCAAATATTACAGACATCTTAATAAGGCACGCGTTGAAGCCCTGAATATCAATCTATCCTCCTATAACAGGATCTAGCGGATTGCGAATTCCGTTGAAAACCGGAGGCTTGGAATTTTTACTCGGGAAGTGCCGACAAAGCCCGCTGATAGACGCAGGTCACCGCAATCACACCTTCATCAAGTCCGCCTCCTTGGCGACGGAGAGTTCCTCGACCTTCTTGGTGAACTTGTTAGTAAGGTCCTGAACCTCGTCTTCAAAGTCCTTCTGGCCATCTTCGGTGATGAAATTGCCGGCCTTCATTTTTTTGGCGGCATCCATTCCCTCCTTGCGGGCGGATCGGAGGCGGACTTTCGCCTCTTCGGCAAGTTGTTTGATGAGTTTCACCATGTCCCTGCGGCGTTCCTCGGAGAGCTCCGGGATGGGTACTCGCAGCGAACGGTCCGCGGCAGCGGGATTAAGGCCCAGCTTGCACTCGCGGATGGCGCGCTCGATGTCCCTGGTGGTGGCAGGATCGAAGGGCTGGACCATCAACATCCGAGGTTCAGGCGAACTGATGACGGCGATGCTCTTGAGCTTGCTGATGCCACCGTATGCCTGCACGTGCACGTCGAGGTTCTCGATGAGCGCGGGACTTGCTTTGCCGGTGCGAACGCCTGCGAATTCATGGTTCAGATATTCGACGCACTTCTGCATCGCTTCTTCGACTTCGAGAATGGCTAGGTCCGGGTCCATGGTGGTTCTGTTTTGGAGGTTGAAACTTGGATTCATTCGCCATGGACAAGCGTGCCGATAGGCAGGCCGCGCAGGGCGTGCGAGAGGTTGCCGACAGGGGCGAGGTCGAACACAATGATCGGGATGTGGTTGTCCATGCAAAGGCTGAACGCCGTGGTGTCCATCACGTTCAGTCGTTGCGAAATGCATTCGTGAAAGGTGACGTTTTCATAGCGCACGGCGTCCGGGTTTTTCCGCGGGTCCGAGTCATAGACACCGTCCACCTGGGTGGCCTTGAGAATGACGTCCGCGCCCATCTCGCTGGCACGCAATGCGGCGGTGGTGTCCGTTGAGAAAAACGGATTGCCGGTGCCGGCGGCGAAGATGACGACCTTGCCGTCGTCGAGTTGACGCTCGGCGCGGCGGCGGATGAAGGTTTCAGCGACGTTTTTCATCTCGATGGCAGACTGCACGACACAATTGACGCCATGGTGGGTGAGTGCGCCTTCAAGGGCCAGGGCGTTCATCACGGTGGCCAACATGCCGACGTAATCGGCCGTCGCGCGGTCCATGCCGCGGGCGGACGCGCTTGCTCCGCGCCAGAAATTGCCGCCACCAACGACGATGCCGAGCTGAAGTCCGGCCTGCACCGCATCGCGGATTTCGAGGGCGATGCGGTCCACGATTTCCGGAGAGATGTTGTCCCTGGAATTGGCGCCACGCAGGGCTTCTCCGCTGAGTTTCAGGATGGCGCGTTTGAAGGGGCGTGGATCTCGTGGGCGGTTTGGCATGCGGGGTTGTGTCTCTGGCAGATGAAAGGCGAAATCCTCCCGGCTTGAAAAGGCAAAACGCCGATTCAATTGTCCGCCGCGGCACCGATGTCAAAACTCGCGCCCAGATCCTTGAGACCGGACTTGCCACCATCCGCGCCCTCGATGACCAGATGCACGTGAAGCGGCTGGGTCTGCGGGCGCTGGTATTCCTCCAGAGTCTTGCGCAACGCGACGATGGCGAGTTTCAAGACCTGCTTGGCGGTCAGATCGACTTCCGTGGGGATGGCCATTTGCGCGACGTCGAAACGCACCGTGAGTCCGGACGGGAGGATTTCCCCGCTAATGCCAACATTGCAGAGAACCAGCAGGTTGGTTTCCTGGACCTTGTAGTTCGGGTTGTTTGTCGGCAGCAAATGCGGACTGCGGATGGCATCCACGAGAGCCTCCGGAAACGCCCCCGTCATGGCCATCGGCCGGGACATCACACAGGCTTGAAGCGCTTCACCGGTATCCGCGATCGCCTCGCCGCCATCCGTGCCATGCAGGCTCAAAGGCTCGAAAACTGGCACCACGGTGATCGTGGTCGCGAGCGCCGCGACTTGCAACAAACCGACAGCCAGCAGCATGAAAATCAGGCATTTCATGGCATCAATCTGCCGTAAGAGACCACCACTGGCGAGAGGAAACAAGTGAGTATCTGCCGGCATGTGCCGTTCATGCATGGTCCACGCTTGCCAAGCGGGTTTCGCCACGCTTGTCATGGCGCATGGAATTTCTGGCCAAGGCAAGACTCGTGATCGAAACCGAAATCGAAGGCCTCCAGCGCATGTCAGGACTGTTGGACGGAAGTTTTGTGGAGGCGGTGAACATCCTCCATCAGATCCTGGACAACCGCGGCAAAATCGTCGTCGTCGGTGTCGGGAAATCCGGTAACATCGGCCACAAGATCGCCGCGACTCTCAACTCCACAGGCGGCACCGCCGTGGTCCTGGATTCACAAAACGCGCTTCACGGCGATCTCGGGCTCCTCTCGGACGGAGATGCGGTGCTCGCCCTCTCCTATTCCGGGGAAACCCGCGAGTTACTGGATCTTCTGCCCTACATCAAACGCTTCGACGTGAAGGTGATCGCTCTAACAGGCAACAAGAACTCGACCCTCGCGCGGCTCAGCGAGGTGACTCTCGACACCTCCGTGGGTCGCGAGGCATGTCCACTCAATCTCGCGCCGACCACGTCATCCACCGCGATGCTCGTGATGGGTGACGCGCTGGCGATGGTGCTGCTCGAATCGCGCGGATTCACCGAAAAGGACTTTGCGAGATTCCATCCAGGGGGCTCGCTGGGAAGGGCATTACTCACCAGGGTTTCGGACATCATGCGCTCGGACCTCGCCCTGCCAACCGTGGACGAGGCAGCCGATGTCTTCGGCGCTCTCGACGCCATGAACCGGGTACGCGCCGGCGCCTGCCTCATCCTCGCCGCCGACGGAAAACTCGCGGGCATTTTCACCCACGGTGACTTCGCCCGTGGATTCCGCGCCGATCCGCTGTTAGGCGGCAAGCCCGTGGCGTCACTCATGACCCGCAATCCGATCACAGTGAGAGCGGACGCTCTTGCGGTCGAGGTGCTGCGGACGCTCGGCAAGAACCGCATCGACGACATCGTGGTCCTGGATGAAACCGACAGGCCCGTCGGGCTGATCGACACGCAGGATCTCGCCCGCCTCAAGATCGTCTAACGAACATCCGCCGCCTTCAGCATTCCACCACGCTCACGGCAAGTCCGCCGCGCGAGGTTTCCTTGTATTTGGATTTCATGTCGCGGCCGGTATCGCGCATCGTCTGGATCACCTTGTCGAGCGGAACGAAATGCGTGCCGTCACCTGACAGGGCGAGGCGCGAGGCGTTGATCGCCTTCACCGCGCCCATGGCGTTGCGCTCGATGCACGGGATCTGCACCAGTCCGCCGATGGGATCACAGGTGAGGCCGAGATTGTGCTCCATGCCGATTTCCGCGGCGTTTTCCGCCTGCTTCGGAGTGCCGCCGAGATATTCGACGAGTCCGGCGGCCGCCATCGAGCAGGCGACGCCGACCTCTCCCTGGCAACCGGCTTCCGCGCCGGAGATCGACGCGTTGCGTTTGTAGAGCATTCCGACGGCGGCGGCGGCTAACAGGAAACGATGCACTCCGTCCGAATGCGGCGAGTGCCGGAATCTAACGGCATAGTGGAGCACCGCGGGGATGATGCCGGCCGCGCCGTTGGTCGGAGCCGTGACGACGCGTCCACCGGCGGCGTTCTCCTCGTTCACGGCCAGCGCGTAGAGATTCACCCAGTCGAGAATCGTTAGCGGATCTGATAGAGCCGCCTCCGGCGAATTTCTCAAATGTTCGTGGATGGACATCGCGCGGCGTCTGACGTGAAGACCGCCGGGCAGGATTCCTTCCTGTCCGCAGCCACGTTTCACGCAGGCCTGCATGGCCGACCAGATGGCGTCCAATCGCGCGCGGGTTTCCTTCTCCGACCGGAACGATGCCTCATTGGCCAGGACCACTTCGCTGATGGACAGGCCGGTCGTTTCACAACACCGCATGAGCTCGACTGCGGAAATGAACGGATGCGCAACCGGGACCACCTCCGCAGCCGGATTCTTCATCTCGGCTTCGGTGGCGATGAACCCGCCGCCAAGTGAATAATAGATCTCTTCGAAAACCGGCTCCCCCGCCGCGTCGAGCGCAATGAAATGCATGCCGTTGGGATGCAGTGGCAGTGGCTTGAGCCGCTTGAAATCGAGATCCCGCTTTTCATCGAAGTCCACGTGCGCACCCCATGGCGCAACGAACTGGCCGGCGCGGCGGATCTCCTCAAGCCGACCCGGCATCGCCTCCACATCCACGGTTTCCGGTTCTTCACCCATGAAACCGGCGATCAAGGCCCCATCCGTGCCGTGCCCCTTGCCGGTGGCGGCCAGCGATCCATAAAGATCACAGCGAAGGCGGACCACCCGGTTGGCAACACTTCCCGCGGCGATCTTCCGCACAAAATCACACGCGGCACGCATCGGCCCCACGGTGTGGGATGAGGATGGACCAATACCAATGGTAAAAAGATCGAGTGCCGAAAGAGCCATGAGGAACGGGTTGATTCAAGGTTCGCACCCCTGAAATAGCAAGCGGCACCGGCCGCCGGCACGCCATCAGGGCAGGAATCTCGACGGCTTTTTCCATCTGCTGACCTTGTTGAAACAACTTTCGTTACGTTACTTAAATGATTGAACGCTCGACATCCTGCACGGAACACCGAACTTCTCGCCGTCCTGGCGGCCTGAAGAATCGACCGCCCGGATTTTCCACCCATGAACAATTTCCTCATCTGGTTTGCCGGCGCGTATCTCGTGAACATCGTTTACGCATCTTTCTGCGAATGGCTGCTTCACAAATACGTGATGCACCGGCCGCTCCTGAGCTTCCGCTACGCCTTCCAGGCCCATGCGGTGGTCCACCACAAAACCTTCAAGGCGGATCACTCCTACCACCTCATCCACGAGGACGACAAAAACACCATCCCGATGGCCTGGTGGAACGGCCCCGTCCTTATCCTGCTCTTCTCCATCCCTTGGGCGCTCATCAGCTGGGCCGTGGGAAACTGGGCCGTCTGGACCGCTGCCGTGGCCGCGTTCAGCACCTACTACGGCGTTTACGAATACATCCACTGGTGCATGCACCTGCCAAAAGCCCGCCGCGTCGAAAAGCCCTGGCTCTTCCGCAAGCTCAACGGCCACCACCTGCTGCACCACCGCTACATGCACAAGAACTTCAACGTCGTGCTGCCCCTTGCCGACCTCTGCCTCGGAACCCTGATGCTCCGTGCGAAGACCCACTTCGCCCAGGCCACCGGCCCGGCGGTGCCGAACGTGCAGCCGAAGTGAGCGGCTGAATTTCCCAGACAGAACGGGACTGCTTTCGCGCTCAGTTAAGACTGCCATCCGCAAGTGGATCGGCACCGCAGCAAACCCATCATGAAAAACACATCCATCGTCGGAGCTGTGATGTTGTGCATCGGCATCGCCATCGGCTGGTCCATCAAACCCGCCACCCCTGCGGGAAAGCCGGACATCGCCGAAAACGTCGTGAAGACACCGCCCGTTACCAAACCCGCAGGCACCCCGCCATCTTCCGCCGAGTCCGCCCCCCCACCCGGCAAGCACGCCCTGCGGGACCCCAAGGCGAAGAAATCTTCCGACATGCCCAGCGAGGCGGACATGGACCGCGCCAAGAAGATGCAGGGCGAGATGTCCAAGATGATGACCGGCCGCATGCGCTCGAAATTCGACCTGCAAATCAACAAGCTCGCGGAAACCCTCAATCTCACCGCCGATCAGAAAGCGAAGATGTCCGCATGGCTGGATGAGAAAATGAAGGGTGTTGAACAGATGGATTTCAACAACCCGGAGTCGATGACCGGCATGACGGACGCCTTGAAGGGTCTCAGCACCAAGGCCCTCGAAGACCAGCTCGCATCCACCCTGACGCCGGACCAACAGGCAGCCTTCTCGGACTACAAGGAAAAGGACCATCAGTCGAAAGTGGACGCCGCAGCTTTGAAAAGCCTTTCGAAACTGCAAGGCATCGTCCAGTTCGAGGACGGCCAGCGGGACGAGGTTTACAAGGTGCTCACCGCCGCCGCGGAACAGAAAATCCTCCAACAGGACGAGACTCCGGACCCCACCAGCCTCTTCACCGAAGGCATGGGAATCGAGATGGACCCCTACGATCTCGGAATCCAGCAGGCGATGACCGATTCCATGCCGGAACTGATGAAAAACGGCGCTTCCGGAGACCAGAAGCAGGCCGTGCAATCCCTGCGCGACATCATCCAGAAACGCATCGACGCCAAGGTCGAGCAACTCCGCCCCGTGCTCAACGCCCGGCAACTCGAACAATACCGCGCCGAACTCCAGAGCAAGGGCGCCGGTGTGTTCGGCACCGTGTTGAACGGCATGGGGGCGGATGGAGCCGTGCCCAACGTCACGCCGGATCAAATCGAGTGGAAGGGGAAATGAACGGCAGTGGCAGGCCCGCCCTCGATAGAGCAGGGCTTCCCGGAATCCCCGCCCGCTCGGTCGAAACGCCGCCCCAACCTGCGACGCAGAGACATCACCTCAAAGCGCAGCGCGTTCCCGCCAAGCACCAACGAGTGGGCCTTTCCAAGCGGAATGATTAGGATTTCCTCAACCGTGGATGCCTCGGCAACGACCGTGGTTGCCGCGTCAACGACCGTGGATGCCGTGTCAACGACCGTGGACGCCGCGTCAACAACCGTGGTTGCCTCTGCAAACGACCGTGGACGCCTCGTCAACGACCGTGGACGCCTCGTCAACAACCGTGGACGCCTCGTCAACGACCGTGGACGCCTCGTCAATAACCGTGGACGCCTCGTCAACGACCGTGGTTGCCTCGTCAACAATCGTGGATGCTTCGTCAACGACCGTGGATGCTTCGTCAACGACCGTGGATGCTTCGTCAACGACCGTGGATTCCTCGTCAACGACCGTGGATTCCTCGTCAACACCACCGGACCCGTCCTCCTCCGGGGTGTCCCTTGACAGCGAAACAAGACGGAATCGCACAAGAAGGGACCAACATCGTCTTGCCAGTTTACCTGCTGACTGGCTTCATTCCAATCCCAAGGAGGCAACCCGCCACATGATCTCCAATAATATTCTCCGCCCCTTGTTCCAAGCTGTGGTTTTCTGCCTCGGCGCGCAGAGCTTGTCCGCCGCTATTTTTGGCAAGTTCTCTTACGACGACACGGGCACCTCGATCACCGTCACCGGCTGCGATCCTTCCGCAACAGGAGCGGTGGTCATCCCACCGACTATCATTGGCAAACCGGTCACTGCCATCGGGAATGGAGCTTTCGCTCAATGCTGGACCCTGACCAGCGTCCACCTACCCAACAGCGTCACTATCATTGGGAATGACGCGTTCGAGCAATGCTGGTACATGAGCCGCATCAACCTCCCGGACGGCATCACCTCCATCGGGGAAGGAGCATTCGCCACTTGCGCCAGTCTTGCCAGCATCATCATTCCCGAGCGTCTCACCGTCATCGGAAAAAGCGCGTTCGATGCCTGCAACAGCCTGAGTGCCATCACGGTCGATGCAAAGAATCCCGCTTATTGCAGCGAAGACGGCGTGTTGTTCAACCATCCGAAAACCAGGCTCATCAAATATCCAGCCCGCAAGGCAGGAAGCTACATCATCCCGGACAGCGTCATCGCCATCGAAGCGGACGCCTTCGATTTTTGCCGCGGCCTGACCCGGATCACCATCCCCGACAGCGTCACTTCCATCGGCAGATGGGCGTTCAACGATTGCACCAGCCTGAAGAGCGTCACCCTCCCGAACCGCCTCACTTCCATCAGGGATACGACGTTCTCGGGGTGTATTGGCTTGAAGAGCGTCACCATCCCCAACCGCGTCACTTCCATCGAGGCAGGTGCGTTCTCAGGGTGCAGCGGGCTGACGCGAGCGGTTTTTCTGGGAAACGCTCCATCGCTTGTAGCGGAAGCCTTTGCGGACTGCGCCAGCAGCTTCACCGTGTATTATTTGAAAGGAAAAACCGGCTTCACCTCGCCCAGATGGCATGGCTATCGGACGGCGGAAATCATCCCCGCCCCCGAGATCGCCGTCCAACAACCTGTCGGCAGCAATCTGGTGGATGGCGTAACCAAGAAGGGTTTCGGCACGGCCATGGTCGGCATGACGGGCACCAGCAAAACCTTCACCATTAAAAACACCGGCACCGCCAACCTCACCGGCCTGGCGATCACCAAATCCGAAACTCAGAAGGACGATTTCATCATCACCGCACCCGC
>CANBTO010000092.1 GCA_947372405.1 Verrucomicrobiaceae bacterium | reverse complement strand
CCCGAAGTAATGAATGGAGTTCGTTCCAGTGACGTAACGGAGGATCCCGACCCTTTCGGTGGACAAGATGACGTCCCAAATAAATCAGAGAAAAACCCCACCCCTGAGCATTCTTTGAATGAACTTTTAGTGCTCTGCGGGATATCAATGACCGAGGAAGCGTCAGCGATTTACGATCCGAAATTGGAGGTTCTGACGATGGTGAATACCGGGCAAGGTCTTCTTTATACAGAAAAACTATTTATGGATGTCGCTATTTCGATGACGGATAAAAAATAGACAGAACGAGCCATGGGATGCAACCGGCGACAACGTCCTTCTTTGAATCCGAGTTTCCAACCCGCCGGTCCGGTGCCCTGCTACGTGAATCGGAACTTCGTTTCCGGTCATTCTCAGATGGCCTATGGACCGATGCCGCCCAGCAGCCAGGAGGCGTAAGCGGGTGAAACGGCGGCAGGTTCAAGGGCTATGATCTCCGGCACGTCGTAGGGATGGAGCGCGGAGAGTTCCTTTTCGAAATCCGGAAACGCGGCTGCGCTGGTTTTGAAAATGGCGAGGGTTTCGGCCGCGGTTTCCAGCTTGCCATGCCAGCGGTAGATCGACTCCACGCCTGGGACGAGATTGACACATGCGGCGAGTTGCTTTTCCACCAGCGCCGTGCCAATTTGTCGCGCCGAATCAGTGGAAGGAAACGTACAGAGCACCAAGCGGATGTTATCCATGCCATTTCTCAACACTGAAAACCCCGAACTGGCAAACCTTCCGTGAAATCCGGCTTTCTGGAAAAACTCGTATCCCGTCTGGACCGCGTCGAGCACGGCGAGGTGCAGCAGATCGTGACGCGGTTGATCCGTGAGAAAGGGTTTCTCGAAAAAGTCTTCGAAGCGCTTGAGGAAGGCGTGATCGTTCTCGATCCGCAGGGAGTGATTGGCTTCGTCAACCGTGCGGCATGCCGGTTTTTCGGGCTGGACCCGGAAAAAACCGTGGGCGAGCACCTGTCATCCCGTATCTGCGGGTTGGACTGGGAGACGCTGGGCAAACCCGGCCGCACGATCAGCCGGGACCTCGAGGTGTTCTACCCGGAAAACCGCTTTCTCAACTTCTACCTTGCTCCGATCGATGAAGGGGAAAATTCCGCCGAGACGCTTGGCTATGTGATGCTGGTGAGGGATTTGACGAGCACGCGCGCCGAAGCCGAGGAAACCCTGGAGTCCGAGCGCCTCAATGCGCTGACCCTGCTCGCCGCCGGCGTCGCCCACGAGATCGGCAATCCGCTCAACTCGCTGGACATCCACCTGCAACTCCTCGGCCGCAAGCTGCGCAAGCTCCCGCCCGGCGACCGCAAGCCACTCGAGGAAAACCTGTCCACCGCCCGTGGTGAAATCCAGCGCCTGGATACTATCCTCAAGCAGTTCCTGCATGCCGTCCGGCCGTCCGCGCCGCGCAGGGAACGCACGGACCTCCATGCCGTGCTGCGCGAAACGCTGCGGCTGTTAGAGCCTGAGCTGGAGTCACGGAAAATCGCCGTCGCGCTGGACCTCGCCTCATCCCTTCCGCCCGCCGTGCTCGATCCCGGGCAGTTCCAGCAGGTTTTCTACAACCTCGTCCGCAATGCCTATCAGGCGCTGCCCGGCAAGGACGGCCGCATCACCATCCGCACCCGCGTGAATGATTTTGAATACGTGGTTTCCATCGAGGACAACGGCACCGGCATTTCTCCGGAACACATGGGCGCGATCTTCGAGCCATACCGCACCACCAAGTCCTCCGGCTCCGGCCTCGGGCTGCTTATCGTGCGGCGCATCATCCGCGAACATGGTGGTGAAATCGCCATCGAGAGCGAGGAGCGGAAAGGCACCCGCGTCACCATCCACCTGCCGAGGGCCGAGCGTTCGGTCAGGCTGCTTGCGCCACCCGATCCGGTGATCGAACTCTGAAACTTCATATCGCGAATTCCAGATGCTTCCCACCCTGCTCATCGTCGAGGACGAACGCTCCACCCGCGAAGGACTGCGCAGCGCGCTGGAGGAGGACTTCGAGGTTTACACCGCCGCCGGAACCAGCGAGGCGCTCGCCATCCTCAAGTCAGAACACATCCAGCTCCTTTTGACGGATTTGCGTCTCGGTGGAGATTCCGGGATGGACCTCCTCGATGCGGCGCTCGCCCTGCCGGACCCGCCGGTGGCGATCATGATGACCGCCTATGGCTCGGTGGACACCGCCGTGGAGGCCATGCGCCGCGGAGCCTGGCACTTCGTCACCAAGCCGCTCAACCTTGACGAGGTGGAAATGCTGCTCAAGCGCGCGCTGCGCAACCGCCACCTGGAAACCGAGAACAAGCAACTCGCCCAGCAGGTCAAAAAAAACCACAAGCTCGACCGCCTGATCGGCAAATCTCCGGAGATCCACAAGGTCACGGAAATCATCCAGCAGGTCGCGCCCACCCGTGCCACGATCCTCATCGAAGGGGAGTCCGGAACAGGCAAGGAGGTGGTCGCCGGCCTGCTGCACCATCTTTCAGGACGTCCTGCGGCGAAGATGGTGACGGTCCATTGCGCGGCGCTCTCGGCTCAGCTTTTGGAAAGCGAGCTTTTCGGACATGAGAAAGGAGCCTTCACCGGAGCCGCCCAACGCCGGATCGGCCGCTTCGAGCAGGCGGATGGCGGCACGTTGTTTCTCGATGAAATCGGGGAAATCGACTCGGCCACGCAAATCAAGCTGCTGCGGGTGTTGTCCGAGCGCACGCTTGAGCGGGTGGGATCAAATAACCCGATCAAGGTGGACGTCCGGGTTATCGCCGCCACCAACAGGAACCTGCGTGAAATGGTCGATCGCGGGGATTTCCGCGAGGATCTGTATTTCCGCCTCAACGTGGTGAAGATCGAAATGCCACCGCTGCGGGTGCGGCGCGAGGACATCGTCCTGCTGGCGGGCGCCTTCCTGCAGGAATTCGCGAAGGAAAACGAACGACCTCTAAAACCCCTCACCGACGCAGCCATGCAGGTGCTCCTCGCCTACTCCTGGCCAGGCAACGTGCGCGAGCTCCGCACCGCCATCGAACACGGAGTGGTGATGAGCAACGATCCCGTCATCGACATCCGCCACCTGCCGCAATTCCTGCTATCCCCGCCGCCACCCGCCGGCGAGGCATCCGTCGTTTCCAAAATCGCCCTTGATGCTGCGGCGGAATTCAACTTGCATGCCCTCGAAACCAACGCCATCCGAGCCGCACTCTCCGTAGCCAAGGGAAACCGCACCCATGCGGCCGATCTTCTTGGTGTCAGCCGCAGAACCCTTCAGCGGAAATTGAAGGAACTCGGCATCTGATCCTTTCCTTCCCCTTGTCCCACTCTCCATGAGCAGCCCCACTTCCTCAACCAACATCGACGCCGGCATCCTGATTCGGCGCAGTTTGTTTTTCCTGATTCTGATCATCCTCACCCTTGGCAATCTCTTCACTCTATTCCGCGGCTTGAATTCCCCTCAGGCTATGGACCAGGCGCAGATCGCCCGGGAAATCGCCCGGGGCAACGGGTTCACCACCAAGATGATCCGGCCAGCCGCCTACTATCAGACGGAGAAGGCGGAGAAACACTCGGTCTCCCTGATGGGCTTTCAGGACACCTACCAATCCCCGCTCAATCCACTGCTCAACGCAGCCGTACTCAAGCTCATCGGCGCGGATGACTCGGATGCGTGGCAGATGGGGGAAAACGAAATGGTCTATCCGCTGGACCGTGTGATTGCTACGGTATCCACCTTGTTTTTTCTGATGGCCATCGGAGTGAACTACCTCCTGATCTCGAGGATTTTCGATGCCAAGATCGCCGGGGTTTGCGCCATCCTGATGCTTTTCTGTGAGACTTTCTGGAACTACTCGCTGAGCGGATTGCCGCAGATGCTCATGCTGCTGCTCTTTTCCTGCGGCATTTATTTCGTCTACCGCGCGGTGGAAGCCGCTTCGGAAGGCCGCCTCGCGATGACTCCAGCCGTAGTCGCCGGGGTATTCTTCACCTTACTGGCGCTCGCCCACTGGATGACGGTTTGGATCGCTCTGGGATATATCATATTCGCCGCCATCGCCTTCCGCCCTCGCGGCATCGTCGGCATCTCAGTGCTCGCCCTGCTACTGATCGCCGCCATCGGGCCGGTCATGCGGAACCAGAACATCACTGACTCGCCCTTCGGCACCGCCTTCCTGACGCTTTACAACGGCCTCGCCAACGGCTCCGAGAGCATGGTGATGCGCAACAGCGACCTCTCCGCGCAACCGCTCGTGCTAGATGGCCTGATCGCGAAAATCCTCAGCACCACCCTGCTCCAGGCCACTGACATCATACCCTTCCTCGGCGGCATTGTGGTGGCTCCGTTGTTTTTCATTTCCCTGCTGCATCCATTCAAGCGTGCTTCGATTGCCAATTTCCGCTGGGCCATCCTGCTGATGTGGATCACCACGGCCTTCGGGTTGGCGTTCTTCGGCATCACCAAGGAGCCGTTGGACCCAAACCAGCTCCACCTGCTTTTCGCACCCATCATGACGGCCTATGGCCTGGCCTTCATCTCCATCCTCTGGAGCCGTCTCGAATTCGTCGCATCGACACCCGCGCTCAGGAACGTCCACCACATGGTGATCATCGTCATCTGCGCACTGCCATTGGTCCTTGCGCTACCTAACAAGGTGCGCGTGGGCATGCATCTCAGGGACCGTGGTGGAGTCCCCCACTGGCCGCCTTACTACGCTCCCGCTCTGAACAGCAAGGTTTCCGGTCTCAAGGGATTCGTCACTGAGAAACAGGTCGTTTTCTCGGACCAGCCATGGGCTGTTGCCTGGTACGCGGATAGGGTGAGTATCTGGCTGCCGCCTACCCGTGAGGGTTTTCTCAAACTTGAATCCGTCGCAGCGGACCTGCAAACGCCTGCCACCGGCATTTTGATCTCACCTTCGTCCCATGGATCGGGGCCGATCTCGGAGGTCGCGGACGACTACAAGGATTTCACAGCCCTGGTTCTGGACGGACGGGTGCTGCTGGCCACCTATCCGCCCGGCGTGGCGATTTACGACAAGAGTCCGAAAATCCAGGAAATCGCCAAACACTATCCCTTCCGCCAGCCTCTGGTTGGCATGGACATGGTTTACTACAGCGAACGCGCCATTCACGCCAAAGAACGCGCCACCAGCAAATAAAGTCCATGGCGCGCCGCAAAAACAACCACGAGGAGGACCAGACAGAACCTTCGTTCGAAGACGCCCTGGCAGGATTGGAATCCATCGTCGAGGCGATGGAGCATGACCAGCTTCCGTTAGAAGAGCTGGTTTCCCATTACGAAAAAGGTTCCGCCCTGCTGATTCGCTGCGAGTCCATCCTCCAGTCGGCGAAGGACCGCATCGAGCTCATCACTCTCCGCAACCAAACCCAGATCGAGCCCGAAGCCGGAACCGGAACTGGCGCAAACGCTGATTTTTCCCCACCGTCCGCCATACCGGACGACTCTGACGACGATGACATCCGCCTCTTCTGAGCCACCCGCCCTTGGTCCGCTGCTACAGTCCATTCATTCTCCAAGCGATGTCAAAAAACTCGCCGATGAGGACCTGGTCCCTCTCGCCGCGGAAATCCGGCATTCGCTGATCACCTCGCTCTCCAAGACCGGCGGCCATCTCGGGCCGAACCTTGGAGTCGTGGAACTTAGCATCGCACTCCACCGTGTTTTCTCCACGCCGGAAGACAAGTTCGTCTTCGACGTGGCCCATCAGGGATACGTCCACAAGATGCTCACCGGCCGTGCCGACAGGATCCACACGATCCGCACCTATCAGGGCCTCAACGGATTCCTCCTGCGTTCCGAGTCCGAACACGACGCCTATGGCGCGGGCCATGCCGGCACCGCCCTCTCCGCCGCCCTCGGCATGGCTGCCGCCCGCGATCTGGCAGGCGGAGACAATCATGTGGTCGCAGTGGCGGGTGACGCCGCATTCACCTGTGGTCCCACGCTGGAAGCGCTCAACAACATTTCGGAAACCACCCGACGGTTCATCGTCGTGCTCAACGATAACGAGTGGTCCATCGACAAGAACGTGGGCGCTATCGCCCGTTACTTCAACGACCTTCAAACGCACCACACCTTCGCTTCTGTTAGAGCCAAGGCCGCCGAGTTCGTCGAGAAGGTCGCCGGGAAAGCCGCGCGCACCCTCGCCCACAAGGTCGAGGAAGGTGCCAAGAACCTGCTGTTTCCCAACGTGCTATTCGAGAAATTCGGCCTGCGCTATTACGGCCCCATCGACGGCCATGACCTGCCTCTGCTGGTCCGCACCTTCGAACACCTCAAGACCCTGCACGAACCCGTCGTCCTCCACATCATCACCGAGAAGGGCCGCGGCTACCAGCCAGCGCTCGACAATCCGGGGAAGTTCCACGGCCTGGGCACCTATCAGATCAACGACGGCTCCACTGACGCCTCCGCTACCCCCACCTGCTCGGACATCTTCGGGCGCACCGTCACGGACCTAGCCAGAAAGGATCCGAAAATCGTGGCCATCACCGCCGCCATGCCCGGCGGCACCAAGCTGGAGATTTTCAAGAACGAGCTGCCGGACCGTTATTTCGACGTGGGCATCGCGGAGGAACACGCCGCACTCTTCGCCTGCGGCCTCGCCACCCAGGGCTTCCGGCCCTTCCTCGCGATCTATTCCACCTTCATGCAGCGAGCCTATGACATGATCATCCATGACATGGCCCTGCAGGGTCTGCCGGTTAGACTCTGCATGGACCGCGGCGGCCTGTCCGGTGACGACGGCCCCACGCACCACGGACTTTTTGACATCGGATTCCTCCGTCATGTGCCCGGCATCATCCACATGCAGCCCAAGGACGAGGCCGAGTTCGCTGACATGCTGCACACCATGGCCGCCTACGATGACGGTCCATCCGCCATCCGCTACCCGCGCGGAGCGATCACCGGCACGCCCGTCAAAAAGCGCCCGCAGCTCCTCGAAATCGGCAAAGCCGAAGTCGTTGCCGATGGCGCGGACGTTGCCCTCATCGGTCTCGGAACGATGTTTGAAATGGCCGAGCGCACCAAGACCTTGTTGGAAACCAAGGGGCTTTCGGTCGCGCTCATCAATCCGCGTTTCATCAAGCCGATGGACACCACCGTGCTTGAACAATACGCCCGCAAATGCCGCGTTCTCTGCACCTTCGAGGACCACGTGCTGATCAACGGCTTCGGAGCAGGAGTCATCGAGCATCTCCATTCCGTCGGAATCCACACTCCTGTCGAGCGGATCGGCTGGCCTGATGCATTCGTCGAGCACGGCAAACCGGACACCCTGCGCCAACTTCACCACCTCACGCCCGAAGCCGCAGTGGATAAAATCGCAGCGCACTTCGGCAAGTGACTGCTTCCCGCCGAACGAAAATTTCAACCGGAGCGTGCGTTTAAACCGGAAAACTTCGAATCTTTTCCGATTCTCAGATTGACAGCGTGAGGGGTGGCACGTCCATCTTTCCATCAACCATTACCGCAACCATCATGCAACTCAACCTTGCCATCGGCCTGTCCCGGATCATCCGCATCTCCATCTCAATTCTCGGACTCGGCGTTTCGACCATTTTTGCCGGAACCAACGTGACCATCGGCCTCAACGGCAAGTCGTTTGGTCACGGGCAAAGCCTGCACCTCGAAAGCTCCGGCCTTCTCGATGCTTCCAAAGCCTACACTTACACCATGCAGGGCACGCTGAAGGCAACTGGCAACCTCGCCTTCCTCAATGGCAAGACGCTCGCGCAACTTGCCGATCTCGTGGAGCCCGGCGGCAGTTCCAAACTTTCGAAGGTGAAGGACAATCCCACCGGATCGCTACCCCTAACCCAGCTTTCCAACCATACCTACGCCGGCACTGTCAGCACCCTGAGCATATCGTTTACGGTCTCATCCATGATCACGTCGGCCGGAAAAGTGATTCTCGATATCAAGAACATCTCGATCACGTCCGCGGCGGTCCCGGTTCCCGGCAAAATCACCTTCGGTGACAGCTCGAAACTTCTGGTCACCATCGCACCGGAACTCCGGTTCCACCAGTTGGTTCAAAATATCAGTGAGAACGCAGGACAGGTGGATGTCACGGTGGAAAGATGGGGTTATCTGGGCGGCCCGACTTCGGTTGGTTTCTCAACCGCCGATGGAACCGCGAGGAATGGCGTTGATTACAGCGAAAAACATGGCTCGCTCGACTTTGCGGCGGGTGAGAACAAGAAAATTATCCAAGTCAACATCATCAATAATTCTGTGAAGGATGGCACCAGAAAATTCACAATGACACTCAGCTCCCCGGCAAAAGGAAGCGCTCTTGGCATCAACACAAAAACCACAATCGGCATCGCAAACGACGATTGAAAGCCTATTGGCCGTTCGCGGACTTCAAGATTAACCCGGCCATGGACATCACCGGATTGATTCCAGTTAATCGAAGTCCAACACGATCACGGAGGCAGGACTCGTCAAATCCATGCTGAATGCCAAAGACACCTCGCCTCGGGCAGGAGGCGGTGATCATCGCGGCACTCGTCAGAACTGGAATTCCCTTTGGAAGCTGAAGAACCTGGAAAATGCCATCCAACACTCGGCGGGCAGGAACCAACTTCGACAAGCGGATGTCCGGTGGTAATCAATCCCGAAGCTCTGGCAGTATCAGATACACGCAAACCTTCATGAAAGCTCCCGCACCGCCACTTTTCGGAGATCTCAGGATCCACCTGCACCTGGGTGCGCACAAAACCGCTACGACCTTTCTCCAGGCCACCCTCAAGAAAAACAACCCGTCGCTTCTCAAGCAGGGCGTCTTCTATGTCCCGCTCAATCTGATGCGTGCCAACGGCCACAAACTGACTGGAAGCATCGTTTCCCTTTCAAAAGCCAATCGCCCGGCCAGCCGGATTCAGGAACTCAGATCGACGATCACGGCGATCTATGATCCCAAGCGACTGAGTGGCTGTCACACGGTGCTGGTTTCAGATGAAAACCTGTCGGTGCCGCTAACCGCTTTTCTGAAAGGCTCGGCCTACGAGGGCCTGGCGGACCGGCTCAAGTTCATCCGTCAGGAACTCGGACCGAACATCCATGTGTTTTTCTCCACGCGCGACTATCCTGATTTTCTGAGTTCCGTGTATGTGGAAACACTCAGGCATCATCCCTATCGCTCATTCAGCGAATTCCTCGCGGGATTGTATGAGGATTTGCCGCATTTCTGGTCACAAGCCTACCGGAACCTCACCGGCTTGTTAGGCAGTGAAAACGTCACTTTCTGGGATTTCAGGGAAACCGTCAACAATCCCGTAGAGGTTCTTTCGATGCTCTCTGCAGGGGCCGTGGGCATTGAAGTTGATCCCACCCCCGCACGACTGGGGCTTTCCCAACGTGCGGTGGAATTCATGAGGGACTTCAACAAGCTGCCGGGCAGCCCCATGCCGCCGGACGTGATCTCGAAGGTCGCGGATCGCCTGTATCCACCGTCCAAAATAAACGAAAAATTCGATCCATGGACGCCCCGAGAAAAGTCGGCCCTCCATTCACACTATCTCGCGGAGCAAAGTTCCATTCCATACAGGACATTTCCGACCTCAAGCCGCTGAGACAGGTGCCGGATCGTTACTCTCCGGTTACAAATCAATGCTGGAAATACGGAGCCTGCTCGATTTCTGTTATGAACTCAAATCATTTTCGTCCTTGAGACGGGCATTTTTTACAACAAGCAAGCGTCTCAACCTGCCCGCAAATCACTCGATGGCTGGCTTTCATCTTGATCGCAAACAGACAACATCAGCAATTCATGATCCAATATCCTGAAATCAAACCGCAAAAGTGTATTCGCAACCCACGATGTGGCACCGTCCTGACGGCTTTATGGATGGTCCTCATGATAACGAGGGCATCCGCTTACCACGGTGGCCTTGACCATGTGTTTGGCGACGTCAAGCAGGGCATCTTTGGCTCGGGAGGCATCACCGAAGCCAATGCAGCTGCAATTGTGGACGGAATGCATGCGAATCTGAAATGCAATGGCGTCCGCGTGCCCATAAATCTGGATTCCCCGAACCCGGTCGCATTGCCCCCCTCATACTCGAAGATCATAGAGCGGGCCAGGCTCCACAAGATGGCGATCTATGCCAATCCGATGTTCACGGGCAACCATCACCTGTCCGACATCCAATATGCCGACAAAATCATCGCTTTCGCGAATCGCTACAAACCCGATTATCTCGGATGTTTCAATGAATTCGGAATGGCTCCCGAGCGCTATGTCTCGATCACGGCCAAGGTAAAGGCGGGGTTGAATTACAACCCGGTCATGGTGGGGCCTGACGCGCAACATGTTGACAGCACCAGGAAGATCATCTCCGTGCCTGCTGTCAGGAATTCATTTGCCGTCATCGCCTCGCACAATGCCGACGGCGACCTTGGCGCAACCGAAGACAACTGGAACATGCTGAGGTCGATGGCTGGCAAACCCGTCTGGGCCAGTGAAAATCCACGGAGTTGGAGCGAAGCGGCGGGAGGTCAGGAAATTGGTGTGAAATCCGCGATCAACGCGAAAGTCATAGGCCTGGTCCTATACAACGCCTTTCCATCCTGCATTAACGCCGGAGGCAAACTGACTTCCAAAGGTGAGGAAATCGCAAACTCCATCGGAGAGCGCGAGTAATCCGCGTCATGTCACTTCACGCGTGATGCTTCTCTTATCGCAGTGTTGACTTCATTGGCGGAAATTGGGCGGACCGGTTTGACCTGCTCCGGATCTGTGGAATAACCGAACACCTTGAAGTCCTGCGCAAACACCCTCTTCATGATCTCAACCTCCTCCTCGCCGTAGAACATCGCGATCGAAATGTCCGGAAGGCTGGTGGTGTTTTCGCGCGGTATGTTGTCCGGCACCCGGGCAAGATCCACACCGGAGGAATGAATGACGTCGTCCATGTCCTTCCTGAAGGATTCGATGTGGCCGATGAAGTCGAGTTTCCAGTCCGGATTCCTTCGGGCGGTGTATGCGAGTTGCTTGAAGCAGGGAATCCAGTGGACGTCGGCCCCTATGGGCTTGCCTGTTTCGATCGAAGCCGCGGCAAAGCGGACGAATATCCTGAAGTTGTCGATCAGGTTGGATTTAGGGCCCCAATGAAGGCCGCAGGCATGCAGGTGGCGGTGGAATTCACCCTCGTAGTATCGACGGCCGTCCTCCTGAAAACCGAAGATCTTGTCGGCAAAGGCTGATAGAAGCCGCCGGTAGGGATTGCGAACGAGCGTAAACCAGTAAACCGGCTCGTTCATGATTATGGAGATCATGTGCGCGCGGGACTCCAGAGCATCCCACCTGTACATCGCGGAATCCGAGCTGTGGATGTTTCCGGCACAGAAGCCGCCCGTCTCCACGTGATGAAAGATTTGCCCGATGGATGTGCATCCGCATTTGGGCAGGACTCTGTAACCCATGCGGGGCTTGGAAAGACTAAGCCAGGATGCCGAAAAATCAGGCGTGTGCATGTGTTGCTGTCTGGTAGTGTGACGTTGATGGGAGTGCCCTTCTGCGGGAATCAAATGGATCGGGCGGTAAAGTCCTTCAGGTTGACCTCGGATAGATGCAATTGGTGTAAGCTCCGGCCACCCAGTCGGAGATGCCGGATGAATCATCGATCGCGAAAACCGGGATGTTTGACGACGTGTATTTCATCCCGCTGTCAAAAAGGAGGTCTTCAAGGGCGGACAGGGGATGGCAGACCACGCCGACCAGCGAATCCACGGCCTCATTTGATTTCACCAAGGCCGGTATCAGCCTGATATCTGTAACGTCGCGCAATTCCGAGGCCAGCGAGGCGGCGGTTCTAAGGGTGATTACAATGCAGGTAACCCTGCCAGGACAATTGATCTGATTGACAAGAAAGGAATGGAAAGGAATGGAGGAACCCATTCCGGCACCCCAGTGTGGCGGAAGCTTTTGAGGATCCAGACAGAGCACGCGATTGTCCGAACTCAGAAACCCGACCGTCCGTTGCCTGTCGGTTTCGTTGGCGCAGATCAAAAGTGCGCAGGGTTCGCCAGGATTTCGCGGTGCTTGTCTCCATGAGTTTCCGATATGGCCGATCATGGGCTCCCGGAACTGGA
>CANBTO010000091.1 GCA_947372405.1 Verrucomicrobiaceae bacterium | reverse complement strand
TACACTGAAATGGACGCTATGGACAAACACCCCAGGCCTAGGCAAATTTCACAACTAGATCGAAGTATTTTAGGTGAGCTGGTTTGTCTTATTGTAGCTTTTGTTGGAATATTTGGATCGAACCAATTAAGTCGCGCCGAGAACTTTAGATTCGGGTTATTGTATTTCGGCCTGATTGGCGGGGCCTTTGGGCTTGTGGTAAGCGTTAGAATGTTCAGGTGCTCCAAACGTTGCTCAATCAAACGATCCGCGATCCTATTCTTTCTACTGCATTTGGTGTTACTCGGGGTGATCCAGTTCCTTCTGGAGAGATGATCGCCAACGAAATCCAGCCGACAAGAAATGATTGCCGAACAATTCGCGGCTGGGAACCGGCCATAAGCACCTCAATTTCATGATCATCTTCCTTTCAATTGCTGGCCGGTTCCATCACATCTAACGTTCAGAAAATGAAAACCATCTCTCTCATGGTGTTTTGCACGCTACTCCTGATGGCAGGGCTTGCAGTTGCCCAAGCTGAGAAGAACGAGGCGGGAAGGGATGGACAAGAAAGGGCATTGCGCGATGTTGCAGCGATCACGGTGAAATTCGAAGAGAAGAGTTCGGAAGATCTGATCAAGTCGCTTGTTCCATCGAAGAATCCGAAGCGCTATGGCGGCTATGACTACTTCCACGCGTCACAATTGAATTACAGGATCACTCAAGAACTCCGGTGGCGAGCTGAGAAGGCCAGAGCCGCTCTTACGAAATATCAGGATTCGGAATTGACGGTTTACGAAGCCATTAATGGGCCCGGAGACACCGTTGGCACACTATGTCGGCGACTACTGCGCGAATTGGACACCGCCGGACAAGGCGCCGCTCCGAATCGCTCGGCAGCGCCCAATTTGAATTCAGCACACTCCGTTCGCGATTCGGAGGGCTCATGACGTTCTGCCATGTCGGCGAAATCCTTGTCACCGGTGCCTGCGCCTGCTAGGAACTCGGTCCAATGAACATCGTGGATCGCATCTGCATGCGGGCGTCGGGCGAGAGGCCGGCGTTGATGCATGACGGCGAGGTGCTGAGCTTTGCGGAGTTGATGGAGCGGGTGGGTGTGGTGGCGGACTGGTTGAAACGACGGCCGGGTTTCCATGTCGAGGGGGTGCCGCGGGTGGGGCTGGCCTGTGGCAACGGGGCGGATTACATCATTCTGGCGCTGGCGATTCTCAAGGCGGGTGCCTGCCTGGTACCGGTGGCGGAGGAGTTGGCGGAGGCGGAGCGCGTCGAGTTGATCGCGCGCACCGGCTTGTGTGGCGTGGTGTTGGGGAAGCGCGAGAAATGGCGGCGTGAGCAGGCATCCGGTTGCGAGGATTCCACCGGCGCGACGTGGCTGCGGTTGGAAAACCATGGGATCGGGTATGAGGCGGAGTTTTCCGCGCTGAATCCAGCGTTCATCCGCTTCAGCTCGGGCACCACCGGCCGCAGCAAGGGCGTGGTCCTCAGCCACCGCAAGCTGGAGGAGCGGGTGATCGCCGCGAACGCCGCGCTGGGCATTGGTCCCGGCGACCGCGTGCTGTGGATGCTGCCGATGGCCCATCATTTCGCGGTTTCGATCATCCTGTATCTCTATCATGGCGCCTGCACGGTGATCGGCGGTTCGCATCTGGCGGAGGAGGTGCTCGATCAGGCGCGCTCCACGAAGGCGACGGTGATTTACGGCGCGCCTTTCCACTATTCGCTGCTGGCGGCGGACCATGGCGTGTATGCGTGGCCGGACCTGCGGCTGGCGGTGAGCACCGCGGCACCTCTCACCGCGGCGGTGGCGGCGGGGTTTTCCAGACGTTTCGGCAAGCCGTTGGTGCAGGGGCTGGGCATCATCGAGATCGGATTGCCGCTGCTCAACACAGGTGGCGCGGGCGATGCTCCCACGGCGGTGGGCAGGCCGCTGCCTGCCTTCGATGTGGAGTTGCGCAACGAGGAGGGGATACCGGTAGCGGTGGGACAGGTCGGCGAGTTGTGGATCAAGGGGCCGGGAATGTTCGATGCCTACCTTTCCCCATGGCAGACGGTGGACGAGGTGTGCGTGGACGGTTGGTTTCCGACGGGCGACCTCGCGGAAACGGACGCCGCGGGGCGGGTATTCGTGCGCGGGCGCAAGAAGAGCATGATCAACGTGAACGGCATGAAGGTTTATCCCGAAGAGGTGGAGTCCGTGATGGAGCGCCATCCGGCGGTGGCTCGATGCCGGGTAAGCGGCGCGGCGCATGCGGTGCTCGGCACCGTGCCGGTGGCGGATGTGGTGCTGCGGCCGGAAGTAGCTGCGGAGCCGAAAGCGCTCGTCGCCTGGTGCAGGACCATGCTCTCGCCATACAAGGTGCCGGTGCGCGTGAAGTGCGTGGATGAGCTGCCACTCACGGCAAGCGGCAAGATCCGCCGGAGTCTTTAAGAAGATGTTGGGAAACCGATTGAATAATCGGTCGTTCGCCACGTCATTCCTGTTGTGAAAACAAAACCATTCGTTTCCCGGTTGCTGCGTGTCTCCGCCTGTGCGGGATTGCTGGCCCTTGCAGGGTCGAGCGTCAGTTGCATGACCACTTATGATCGGAATGGACGCCCGGTCCAATCCGTGGATCCCGGCCTCGCGGTGGCGGGTGTGGCCGCCGCAGGTGTGCTGGGCTACGCGCTTGCAAACAATCATGGCGGCCACCCGGACTACTACTACGGCGGTGGCGGTTACTACGCTCCGCGATACTACGGCGGCTACGCCTGTCGTCCCGGTCCGTGCTACCGCTACTGATGGCTGGTTTCAGTAAAGCAGCGCCACCCCGGTGATGATCGCCGCGATGCATGCGGCCTTGGAGCGCATCTGTTTCTCACGGAACATGACGATTCCCAGCAGGAACGCGACCATCACCGAGGACTGGCGCACCGGCGCGATGAGCATGATCAGCGAAGCCGGCTGCGAGATGGCGCTGAAGTAGAGGAGGTCAGCCGCGAGAAGTGTCAGCCCGATCAGCGGAATCGCCCGGTGCCAGTGAAACGCGTGGCGGTTTTCCATGCGGAGCCAGAGTGCCATTGCGGGCAGCAGGATCACGCAGGTATAGATCGAGAACCACGCCTGCACCTGGCATGGCGTGAGGCCGGCGTTGCGCAGCAGGTGCTTGTCATAGAGCGTGGACGCCGCACCTAACAAGGTGGCGGCGGTCGTCAGGAACACCGCCTTGTTCCTGTGGAAATGAATGCCCTCGCGCCTGCCAACAAAGGTGAAGGCGATGAAGGCGGCGAGGATGAGTGCCAGCCCCAGCCATTGCTTCGGAGTGGGGCTTTCGTGGAGAAGCAGCACGGCGAGCAGGATGGTCCAGAACGGGCCTGTCGCGCGGATCGGTGAGGCGATGGAAAGCGGCAGAGATTTGAGTCCGCGGTAACCTAACAGCCAGGACGCGCCGACGAGCGCGGCTTTCGCGAACAGCCGCAGGTGATCACCCGCTGAGATGTCCGTCACATGCAGGAACTCCGCAGGCAGCGTGGACGGAGAAAACGCGGACCATAGCACGAAGGGCAGCCAGGCCAGCATGCCCGCCACCACGCCGCCGAAAAGCACGGGCAGCACCGCGTTTCCTTCCAGCGCCACCTTTTTGAAGTAGTCGTAGAGGCCGAGCAGGAGCGCGGAGAGAATGGTGAGCGTCAGCCAGGACACGCGGCGATCCGGTCATTTTTCCGCAGGTTTTCCAATGCTCTTGAAGAGCCGGAAAAGATCGCTGTCCGAGGTGAGGATGACGGTGCTGTCCTTGCCAAGCGATTTCTGCCAGGTCTCCAAGGTCTTGGTAAACTGATAGAAATCCGCGGCCTGCGGGCTGGAGTTGTAGGCGTTGGCGTAGATCGCGGTGGCGTCGGCGTCGGCCTTGCCTTTGATCTCCTGTTCGCGGCGATAGGCGCCGGACTCGATGGTCAGCAGGTCGCGCTCCTTGCGGCCGAGGATTTTCGCGGCCTCGCCCGCGCCTTCGGAGCGGAAGCGGTCGGCGATCTGCTGGCGCTCGGAGGACATGCGCGCATAGATCTTCTCGATGACGCCCGCCTTGTAGTTGATGCGCTTGAAGCGGACGTCGAGCAGTTCGATTCCCAGGTCGCTGACCCTCGGTTGTGCGGCGGCGATGATCTGTGCGGTGAGGACGCCTCTGCCGAAGCGGATGCCGGGAAGCGTGCCGAGGGTGGAGTTTTCGCCTGTGAGCGTTTCGTCCCGGTCCGGCGTGCGGTCCTTTTCGCTGCGGATCACCTCGATGAGATCGTGTTTGGCGATGACGTCGAGCGTGGCGCTGCCGATGATGTTGTTGAGGCGCGAGAGCGCGGTGCGTTCGTCGCGGAGAGTTTCGTAGTAGGTCTTGGGGTTGGTGATGCGCCAGCGGGCGAAGTTGTCCACGGTGATGTAGAGCTTGTCGCGGGTGGGCATGTCGGTGGCCGGACCGTCCCAACCGAGGATGCGCTTCTCGATGCGGTTGACCTTCTGAATGAAGGGTTTCTTGAAATGCAGGCCGGCCTCGTTATTCTTCGGATCCGCGTTGATCGGCTGGCCGATGGGCCTGCCGAATTCGGTGATGAAGACCTGTTCGGTCTGGCTCACGGTATAGGCGCTGCTGGCAAGGACGATGATGCCCGCGCCGATGATGATGATGGAGAGAAGTTTCTTCATGGCGTGGAGGTCACTTGTTGAGGTTCATGAGCGGCAGGAACTGCTTGGCGTCCTGGTCGATGATGATCTTGGAGCCGAGTTTCGGCAGCACCTCGTTCATGGTTTCCAGATAGATGCGCTGCCGGGTGATGGCGGGCGCCTTGTCATACTGGGCGAGCAGTTCCTTGAAGCGAGTCACCTCGCCCTCGGCCTGGTTGACGCGTTGCACGGCGTATCCCTCGGCTCCCGAGATGCGCTGTTCGGCGAGACCCTTGGCCTTGGGGATGATGCGGTTGTATTCGCCGTTGGCCTCGTTGATCATCGTGGACCGGTCCTGTTGGGCGCGGTTGACTTCATCGAACGACCGCTGCACCGGGCCAGGCGGATGCACGTTCATGAGCTGGATCTGCTCGGCCGTGACGCCGATGTCGAGTTTCTCGAGGATGCCCTTCAGTTTCTTGAGGGAATCCACCTCGATTTCGTTGCGGCCGATGGTGAGCACCTCGTCCACGGTGCGGTCGCCTATGACCTGGCAGAGCACGCTTTCGGTTAGATCGCGCAGGGTGGAGCCGGGATTGTGGAAGTTGAAGAGATAATGCTGGGGATCGGTGATGCTGTATTGGAGCACCCACTCGACGTTGACGGCGTTGAGGTCGCCAGTGACCATGTCGCGCTCCTTGTCCGGCTCGGTGCCGATCTGGTCCGGGTTGGTGGCGTTGGGCGTGCCGAAGCCGAACTCGAGTTTGAGCTGGCGGCGGGTGGGCACGATGGTCGCGGTGTCGATGCCGTAGGGTGCCTTGAAATGCAGCCCCGGGCCTGCGGTGTATTCGAATTTTCCGAAACGTTGGACCACCGCGACGGACTCGGGGCTCACGGTGAAGTAGGACGAGAACAGGCCGATCAACGCGATGACGATGAGCGGCAGGGTGGTCAGCCAGCGCGTCGGGAAGTTCAGTTTCGGGCGGACGAAGGTGATGGTGCTGTCCAGTGGGGGCGGGTTCATGGTGGCGTTGGTTGCAAGCCAACCGGGCATGATCCGGTTGGCTTTGGCGCAACGCTAGGGGAAATCCTCGCGAATGAAACGTGGAATTTGCGGCGATGATTGGAAACGCCCGCGCCGGATCAATGTCCCCCGGTAGCCAAACCCTTGAGATAGGTCCCGCAGCCGATGATCACCGTGGAAAGGATCAGGGCGATGATCCCTGAGGCGATGAGCGTGTGGGCCTTTTTCGAGGAACCCTTCCATTCATGGAAGATCCATCCCCACATGGTGGAGAAGATGATGATGGAGGCCATGTGGAGCGTCCACGAGGAGAAACCGAAACCTTTGGGGTCGGAACCGCCCATCCGGATGTGGCCCATCGAGTAGAAGAAGAACTGGAAATACCAGGTGGTGCCCGCGAGCGCGGAGAAGAAGTAGTTTCCGAGCATCGGAATCCGCAGGTCTTCCTTGTTGATCTTTACTGCCGGGCCGCCACCTCCGCCATGATCTCCGCCGCTGGCCACCAGCCCCGCATGCTCGGGACGGGCGTGGGAGGCAAGATATTGGTAGCCGGTTTTGTTCTTCTGGTTGAGCAGAAGGCACCAGATGAAATTCGTGGTGAATCCGCCGAACATGACGACGATCAGGCTGGGCAGGCCCGACCAGAGTTCATCCGTGCCAGCGGCCACCGAAGCCTTGCCGATCGGCTCCGCGGCGGTGAGACCGAAGCTGAAACACGAGCTCATCACGCCGGAGAAGGTCGCGACCAGCAGACCCTTCTTGAAGCTGAACTCCTTGATGGTCTTCAGTTTTTCTTCGGCGGACATTTCCTTTTCCTTGGTGGCGCCAGCCATTGCGGCGATCGCGATGCCGATCAGGCAGACAGCCACCCCGGCCAGCGTGATCTTACCGGGGAAAGTGGAGGCGATTTGTCCGATGGTCTCGCCGACCGGGATGTTCGGCATGAAGGTTTTCAGGATGGGGGGAAGTAGAGTTCCGAAGGCCGCGCAGTATCCCAAAGCCACTCCCATGCCCAGCGACATGCCGAGGTAGCGCATCGCAAGGCCGAAGGTGAGGCCGCCGAAGCCCCACAGCATTCCGAACAGATAAGTCCAGCCAAGCGTGGATACCGACTGGCTGCTGATCGCCCCGACCGGGTCTTTGGTGAGGATCGTGGCAAAGAACCACGGGCAGATGATCCAGGAAAAGAAGCCTCCGACCAGCCAGTAGGTTTCCCAGGACCATTTCTTCACACCTTTGTAAGGCACGTAGAAAGAGCCGGATGCAAGACCGCCGAGCCAATGGAACAAAACGCCGAGGATTGGGTTCATGGGCGGATTGTGTGCGTGTGGGATTTGTTTGGGAAAGACAAAAATAACAGGCCTTGGCGGCTGTCGGACGGGGGAGCGTAACAGTGCCAGCTTTTTCCCGGAGCGGGTGGCAAACTTCCAGTTGCGGATTCGCGGGCTTACTCCTTAGTCTCGCAACATGAAAAACACGGTGGTTGGCTTTGTCGGGCTTGGGCGCATGGGCGCGAACATGGCCCGTCGCCTGGCGGATCTGGGATACCGCGTCGGCGCGGTGTATGACTGCGACCGCGAGGTGGCTGCCGCGTTGGCGGGGGAACTGGGTTGTCTGGCGGCGGATTCGCTGCCCGAGGTGACCGCAGCCTGCGGGGTGGTGTTCACCGTGGTTCCCGATGACGATGCGATGAAACGCATCTTCTCAGGTGAGGTATCGTTGCTCGAACACGCCGCCGGGCGCACGTTCATCAACTGCGCGACGCTCAGTCCGGAGGCGCATGAAGCCGCCGCCGAGGCTGCCGAAAAAGCGGGAGCCCAGACGCTGGCCGCGAGCATGGCGTCAAGCATCACCCAGGCGCGCCAAGGCACCCTGTATCTCATGGTGGGCGGGGATGAGGCGGTGTTTGAACATGTGAAACCCTTGCTTGCCGATCTATCGGCCACGTTGAAATTCGTGGGTCCCATCGGTCACGCGGCCAAGATCAAGGCGCTGGTCAACATGGTGATGAACATCAACACCGCGGGCCTGGCCGAGGGTCTCGGCATGGGTGCCGCCCTCGGGCTGGACCTGCAACTTCTCAAGGAGGTTTTCTCCCAGACCGGCGCGAATTCACGCGTCCTTGTAACCGATGGTGACGACATGACCAACCGCGAGCACGAATGTTACTTCTCCGCCGAACATGCGGCGAAGGACAGCGGCATCGCGAACGTGGTCGCCCGCAAGGCCGGCGTGAAGGTTCCCCTGTCCGATGCCACGGAGGCCCAATACCGAAGGTTGATCTCGCTGGGCCTCGGCGCGCTCGACAAGTCCGGCGTGGCCGAGCTCACCTTTCCCCGCCGTTCGGCAGACGTGAAACCCTGAACCGCCATGTTGACATCAAGTGTATTCAAAAACCCGTTAGGTGAGAGGATTGATTTCACTTATCATTCTGCCGCCCGGAAGGATGTTCTCGTCATCCTGGGCCACGGGCTGACTGGGAACAAGGACCGCCCACAGCTTGTCGCTCTCGCCGAGGGCTTGTCCAAGCTGGGTTGGCCGTGCATGCGGATGTCGTTTTCCGGCAATGGTGACTCGGAGGGGCGCTTTGAAGAGGCTACCATCACCAAGGAGCGTGACGATCTGGAGGCCATTCTTGAATCGGTGCCGGATTACGTGAGGGTGGTTTATGCGGGGCACTCCATGGGCTCTGCCGTTGGTGTGCTAACGGCTGCCCGGGATCTGAGAATCCGCCTGCTTGTCTCGCTGGCGGGAATGACCCACACCGCTGCCTTTGTGGAACGTGAGTTTGGCGGCGTTACGCCGGGCGAGGGCTGCATGTGGGATGAACCGGAATTCCCGCTATCCAAGGCTTTCGTCGCGGATCTCAATGCTATTTCCAGCATTTTACCCGCGGCAGCCCGCGTGACGCAGCCATGGTTGTTGGTCCACGGTGACGCGGATGACTTGGTGCCAATTCAGGATGGTCGCGACGCATACGCTGCGGCCGTCTGCCAGAAACAGTGGCTGGAAATCGAAGGTGCCGGACATTCCTTCGACGAATCCACCTATCCGCAGATCATCACGGCCATGCACGAGTGGCTGACCCGCTACCTTGGCTGATCTGTTGGAAACTGCGGAATTTCCATCGAATCGGCCGCATCCGGGTATGGAAAATGCTGTTGCACTCGGGAATGCGGCTTTCTAGATTGGCCGTCTCATTTCCTGATGCACCCCATGAAACCCGTCTCCCTGATTTTCTCCACTACAGCCGCAGCCGCCACTCTCGCCATTCTCGGTCTCTCGGGCTGCAAGTCCGGTGGTGGAAACACCATCAAGGTCGGCGAATTCGCCTCGCTCACCGGCAAGGAAGCGACCTTCGGCACCTCCTCGCATGAAGGGACGCAGCTCGCGATCGATGAAATCAACAAGGCCGGCGGCGTGCTCGGCAAACAGATCGAGCTGCTCACCGAGGACAACCAGTCGAAAGCCGGCGAGCCCGCGAACATCGTCAACAAGCTGATCTCCCGCGACAGCGTGGTGGCAATCCTCGGCGAGGTCGCATCCAGTCGCTCGCTCGAAGCCGCGCCCATCGCCCAGGCCGCGAAAATCCCCATGATCTCCCCGGCCTCCACCAACCCGAAGGTTACCGAGGTGGGCGACTACATCTTCCGCGTCTGCTTCATCGATCCCTTCCAAGGCACGGTGATGGCGAACTTCGCCACCAAGACGCTCAAGGCCCAGAAGGTCGCGGTTCTAACTGATGCGAAGAGCGACTACTCGAAAGGTCTCGCCAAGTATTTCAAGGAGCAGTTCGTGAAAAACGGCGGCACGCTTGCCAGCGAGCTTGACTACAACGGCGGCGACAAGGACTTCAAGGCCCAACTCACCACCATCAAGGGTGCGGCACCCGATGCAGTCTTCCTTCCAGGCTATTACAACGACGTCGCGCTGATCGCGACCCAGGCCAAGGAAATCGGTTTGAACATCCCGCTCTTCGGTGGCGACGGCTGGGAGTCCGACAACCTGCTGCAGGTCGGTAAGGACAACGTGGAAGGTGATTATTTCTCCACCCATTGCTCGCCCGAGGACAAGTCGCCGAAGATGACCTCGTTCGTGGCCGCCTACAAAGCGAAGTATAACAAGACTCCGGATGCGATGGCCGCACTCGGATACGACTCGGCCTACGTGCTTGCCGAAGCCATCAAGCGCGCGGGCACCACGGAGGGCGACAAGCTCCGCGCTGCGATCGCCGCCACCAAGGACTTCGAAGGAGTGACCGGAAAGTTCTCACTCGATGACAAGCGCAACGCGGTGAAGTCCGCGGCCATCCTCCAGATCAAGGGCGGCAAGTTCACCTTCCTCGAAACCATCGCTCCTTAATGGACCATCCGGTTTCGCTCCATCGATGATCTTCCGAACGACTTCAGCCGACCGCCAGTGAACGAGATTTTCCAGCAGCTCGTCAACGGTCTGGCTCTCGGCGCGGTCTATGCCTTGATCGCCATTGGTTATACGATGGTTTATGGCGTGTTGCGCTTCATCAACTTCGCCCACGGCGATGTGTTCATGCTGGGTTCTTTCACCGGCTACTACCTCGCGCCGCAGGTCGCGAAATGGTTTCCGGTTCACACTCGGCTTGAGAATCAGGGGCTTTCTGCACAGGTCGCTGATTGGTTTTCACTGCCGGGCTGGGGTGGATGGACGGTGGTGATGCTTCTCACCATGGTCATCTGCGCGGCCATCGGCATCCTGATCGAGTTGCTGGCCTACCGTCCGCTGCGCAACCGCCCGAAACTCACCGTGCTGATCACCGCCATCGGTGTTTCGCTGCTCATCGAATACACCTGCCAGCACAAGGCCTTCTTCGGTGCCTCGCAGAAGGCGTTCCCGAAACTCCTGTTAGCCGACAATTTCAAGATGGGTGGCGTATCCTTCAACACGACGCAGTTCGTGGTGCTCGGCGTCACGCTGGTGCTGTTGGTGGCACTGACATTCATCGTGAAGAAAACCCGGATCGGCATGGCGATGCGCGCCGTTTCCCATAACTCCGCCGCAGCCTCGCTGATGGGCATCAGCAACTCCTTCATCATCTCGTTCACCTTCGGCCTTGGCTCCGCGCTGGCCGGTGCGGGCGGCATCCTATACGGCATGACCTACACCGGCATCGAGCCGTTGATGGGCGTGAACGTGGGCTTGAAAGCCTTCGTCGCCGCGGTGTTAGGCGGCATTGGCAACCTGCCCGGCGCGGCTCTCGGCGGACTCGTGCTTGGTGTGGTGGAAAACTTCGCCGGCGGCATGTCGGGTATCTCGACCTATCGCGACGGCATCGCCTTCACCATCCTCATCATCATCTTGATCTTCAAACCCACCGGCCTGCTCGGTTCCAAACAGATCGAAAAAGTCTGACTATGCAGCATCTTTTGAAATACCCGCGGGTTCTGCTAGGCATCGCCATCGTGCTTGCGGTGGTCGCGGGCATGTCATCGAACCTGATGAACTCGTATTATCGGGACGTCGTCGTGGACATCGGCATCGCGATCATCCTGGCCGTCAGCTTGAACCTCATCAACGGCCATACCGGTCAATTCAGCCTGGGCCATGCGGGTTTCATGTCGGTGGGTGCCTATGTCTCGGCGATGATCACGCTGGCCCTGCAAAAGAGCATGGGTGCCGCCGCATTGCCATGGGCCTTTGTTCCCGCGCTTGCCGCGGGTGGCCTGGTCGCCGCGCTGGCGGGTTTGTTGGTCGGCGTGCCCTCGCTGAGATTGAAAGGAGACTATCTGGCGATCGTCACGCTCGGCTTCGGTGAAATCATCCGGGTCATTTTCCAGAACGTGGAGGCCGCGGGCGGAGCCAGCGGACTCAGCGGGATTCCCCGCCTAACAGGTTTGACCTGGACCTTCACGCTGGCGGCCGTCACCGTCTATGTCGTCGGCTGTCTGGTGAATTCCACCTATGGCCGCGGCTTCCTCGCGGTGCACGACGACGAGATCGCCGCCAGTTCGATGGGGCTGAACCCGACCCGCTACAAGGTCAACGCCTTCGTCATCGGCGCGTTTTTCGCCGGCATCGCGGGCGGTTTGTATGCCCATCACAAGACCACGATCACGCCGCAGGTGTTTGATTTCATGAAGAGCTTCGAGGTCGTTGTCATGGTCATCCTCGGCGGCATGGGCCGGACAGCGGGAGTGATTCTTGCCGCGATCCTGCTCACGCTGGCTCCGGAGTTCCTCCGCTCCGTGGCGGAATACCGGATGATCATCTACGCGCTGCTCATCATCTTCCTCATGATTGCGCGTCCGCAGGGGCTGTTCCACATCGAGCGGAAGAAGAAACCACTCGCTCGGTAAACCATCATGAGCACACCCCTGCTTGAACTTGAGAAGGTGACGATCCGTTTCGGCGGACTGGTGGCCGTCAGCGATGTGAGCCTGAAGGTTGGGGAAGGGGAGTTGGTCGGCCTCATCGGGCCCAACGGCGCGGGCAAGACCACCGTGTTCAACATGATCACCGGTGTCTATC
>CANBTO010000090.1 GCA_947372405.1 Verrucomicrobiaceae bacterium | reverse complement strand
CCAGCGACGCCATGATGAAGGCACCGGCGACGAGGCCCGTGATGTAGGGGTAAAGCACGATGAGAACGCCCCACAACGGATGGGATCCGGATTCGTTGGGATACACATAACCGTCAATGTGCGGTGCGACTTCTGCGAGAAGGCTGGCGAATGCGATGCTCATGTTATCTTACCTCCTTGTCGATGTTGGCATACAGGACCCTGGGGTTGGTGCCGAGATGTGGTTTGAGAGTGCTCACTTTGTGGTTTTCAACGAAGGCTTGCAACGGATCGTTCTCGATCGGGTTTTTGAGGTCGCCGAAAACGCGCGCCTGGGTGGGGCAGATCTCGACGCAGGCGGGCAACAGGCCGCGGGTGATGCGATGATAACACAGCGTGCATTTTTCCGCGGTGTTGGTGACGG
This sequence comes from Verrucomicrobiaceae bacterium, assembly GCA_947372405.1. Next base: position 12,046 of record CANBTO010000090.1, on the reverse strand, counting down.
GACTCATGAAACGGCAACCGTAGGGGCAGGCCTGGATGCAGAATCCGCAACCGATGCAATACTCCGGATCCACCAATACCGCGCCATCCGGCGCGTCGAAAGTGGCACCCACCGGACAGACCTGCGTGCAGGGTGAGTCCACACACAGGTTGCAGAGCTTGGGCACGAAGAACGACTTGAGGATTTCCTCTTTTGGCACCGCCGCCGGCGAAAATCCACCCCGTCCGCCGTTGGGGGAATCCACCAGCACCTCACCGCGCAACTGAAATTCTCCCGCCGCGGGCTTCTTAATGATATATCGTTCGATCCAAGTGCGGAAATAATGGCTGGCCTCGGGCACGTGATTCTCGGTTTTACAGGCGTCCGCACAAAGGCCGCAGCCGATGCACTTTTCCACATCAATGCACATGAGCCACTTGTGTTTGTATGGATCATAGCCGGAAGGGGCCACCTTGGTGACGAACATCGACTTGATCCTCTTGGCCAACGGCAGTGCCATAAGTCCGGCCACAACCCCGGCAAGGGTTGCCAACATCCGGCGGCGGGGAATGGGATCGTTCATTTTTCTTCGTTGGGTTGATGGGGGTCATGGCAATCCATGCATGGATCCGCATAGTGATCCTTGACATTGATTTGTTTGAACCATGTCGGACGCGACGCATTGGCTTCGTGGCACCGGATGCAGTGTTTGTCATCAAGGTGCGCCAGTTTTCCGGCTGGATCGTCCAGTTGATCCTTGCTCACCACACCGTGACAGGTTTCGCACGAAAGGGTTTTGTGTTCACTCTTGGCCAGGATTTGCAGGATGTCCGAGTTACGCTTGCCACAGGCCACCTTGCCGGCAAAGACCGGAATCTGAGCGGCACGTTCCATCAGCGACGCACCCCGATAGAATCCATATTCACGGAACGACGAAGGAGTCAGCAGTGTTCGCGCCACAAGGTAGCTGACCACAATCGCAAAGATCAGCAAAACCAGACGGAAAATTTGCGGCGGCATCCTGAAGGGATTCATATGGATCAATTGTGTTGCTCTTGATGGACGATCCGGGAATCCGTCTGCATCCAGATGATCTGCGAAGGTTTTTTCGGTGTTTAATACTGGAATCACCACCGCCGGGCGGCATGATAGTCGGACGTCAAATCAATCATCCATTTCTGGATATAATAAATCTCTATCCCACCGATAATTCCATCATCAACGGATATCCTGATTGCATGGCTTCTCCAACACTATAAGAAGCGATGCAAAGGAATGCGCCAAATATGCGGATCCCACCACAAGCCGAAGATATGTGGGTTCACTCGATCTCAGTTACTATCGGAAGCCACATGGTGGTCCGGCCAATATCCCGATCCCGTGGCCAGCTGTTGTCCCAGCCGGGAGCTTTCCCATAAAACTCCCGGGGCCACCATGTCACTCCGCCTGGATTTGCCCGTTGTGGCACTCGGCGCATGATGGTTCGGAATACTCCGCATCCACATGGAAGAAATCCAGTCCCTTCGTATCGATCTTTTCAAGTTCCGCCCCGGCACCTTGCGCGATGATGAGGTGGCAGGAATTGCAATCGTTGGCCTTGATCGAAGTCTTGCCGTCACTGGCCAGGTGCTTGCCATCATGGCAGCGGAAACAGCCGTTGGAATCCTTGTGGCCGATGAAATTGGGATGGGCGCGCCAGTCCGCCTTCATCTCAGGAAAGAAATTCACCTGATAGATCGCCAGAGCCTCCTTGACCAGCGATTCCACGCGCTTGTCATCCGGATATTCGGCGCGAAGCGAAGCCGCGATTTTCTCTTTGGCTTCCTCGCGGGTGGCGTATGACTGGGCCAGCGCCTTGACGACCTTGGATTTGACCCAGGGCATCGAAGGATCGATGCGACCAAAGGCCATCGACTGCTCGACGGCATCGTTGGGAGTGGCGAAATTGTGGGCGGGGCGGTTGTGGCAGTCCATGCAGTCCATGTTGCGGATCGGATGCTTGGATATGTCATCCTTGAAATCCGCAGTGCGATACTCAGTAGCCTTGCCGTTGGCGTCGGTCACGCGCACCCAGGGTATATCCAGTCGCTTGTCATCCAGGGCAATGAATTCGATTTTGTTGGATACATTCATGTGGGCGTGAATGCCCTCGACCGATCCGTGGACAGGATCGCTGCCACCCACCTTCAGAATCATCTGGACGGTGAAGGGCGTGTTGGTCTCATCGGCAAGGAAATGCCGGAAGGTTTTCGGAAGATTGCCGAAATGTTTTTTCGACCAATGACAGGTTTGGCAGGTTTCCTGGGCAAGGCGCAAGTTTGGATTGAGAATCTGGATCGGCCGGTCGAAATCACCGAGCGCCTGGTGATAGAGTTGTTTCACCCCATTGACCTTGGTTTTGATATATGCGGTGGTTCCGGGTCCGATGTGGCAGGCCACACAATTCACCTCGGCGTGGGCGGAGTGCTGATAGGCCTTGAACTCGGGCTCCATCGGCGTGTGGCAGGTTTCACCGCAGAACGAGTTCGTTTCCATCAGGTGATAGGTCTCGTAGCTGCCGAATGCGGTCAGGAAAAGGAACGCGAAGCTTCCACCCACGAAGCCAACCATCAGGCGGCGATCACGCTTGCGGGTCAAGTCCACGTGCAGGACAAACTCGGAACGACCACTCACCCCTCCCCTGCGGATTCTGCGGGTTTCCAAAATGTAACCAACAGCAATGGTCGCAAGCCCGAACAGCAAAAACGCGGGAGCAACCACATAGGCGAGAATACCCATATAGGGATTCGCATGGGCGGCAAACAAGTCCATCGAGAAAAGCAGGAAGAAGGCGAACAGTGCCGCCGCCGCCAATACCGCACCCGCCAGACTGACCCAGTTGCGCAGGCGGCCGAGACGGGTGGATGGTGGAGATATCGAATTTTCGTCGTTCATGGATTTCGGGAGTTTTCGAGTCTGCTGCTTCAAAAAAGCGGAGCCTCGTTGCCGAGACTCCGCTTCTGAAAACCGTTCCGGTAGCGGATTACCGGCGTCGGATTCATTGAATTCCTATTTTTTGAAAGCACGGATGTATGCCAGCACTTCCTTGGCCTCGGCATCGGTTACCTTGGACGACATTGCTTTCATCTTCTCCTTGCCGTCCTTGGTCACGCCATCCTTGATCGCCTTGAGACCTTCCGCATCGGTGAAGCCAGCCTGGACCTTTGCGTCCCGGTAGTCTTTGGCACCGGCCTTCTTGCCCATCTTGGTGTCACCGCTGCCGTCCTTGGCATGGCACGAAGCGCAGTTTTTGGAATAGACGGCAGCGCCGTCGCCAAATGCCGCAGGAGCAGCCAGCAAAAGGGCTGCCGACAGGAGTGTTGCTTGTAGTTTCATATTGCTTGTTTTTTTGGTGTTCGGGAGATTGACAGTTTGATTCAACCGATCAGAAGCGCACCTGGAGACCTGTCGAAACCATGTGTGCGTGGAAGTTATTGTAGCCGCCGGAGGCATCATCGCTGCTGTTGTAGTAGCTGTAGCCCATGTTCCAGATCATGTTCGGGGTAATCCGGCGGTTCAGGGAGACCGAAATGATGTTTTCCTGAGCTTCGGAACCAAACGGCACCGAACCGGGAACACCAGCGACCTTGTCGTAGGGCACCGAGTTGTCATTGGAATAGAAATAGGTATAGCTGGCCTGAATATCGGTCTTCTTGTCCAGCGCGTATCCAGCCGTGATGTTGGCCGTCACATAGTCATTGGCGGAGTCCGCAATGCGGAAGGGTGCATAGACGTTGGCCGGAGTGTCCGTTTGGGCGAGAACATAGCTGACACTTCCCTGCACATAGGCCTGATCGACCGGCATCCAAGTGATGCTTTCACTGAACACGTTGCGGTTGATGTCCGCGCTGTCGATCGTGTTCAGCGGGACGCCGGCAGCGTCCAGGCCCTGGTTCTCGATGGTGGAATGCTGGTAATCGTAACGGCTCACCAGCGTGAGGTTCGGCATGGCCCGCCAGGTCAAGCGCAGATTCAGGTCGTCCGTGTTGACGTTATGGGATTTGAGCACCTCGTCATAGGGATTTCCCAGAAGCGGATTGAACTTGAACGTGTCGTTGAACTTCTCGTCGTAGCTCTTGTGATAATACTGTGCGGCAAGGCTCAGACCACGCATGGGATACCAGTTGGTTCCAAGCACGTAGTTCGCCTCCGTGATGTCGGAGGTAAGTAGCCGCATCGAGTCGTTGATGTCACGGTAGAGAATCGTGCCGTCCTCCTGGGACATCTCCACCTTGCCATACAGCACCAGGTTGTCCAAACCGGTATAACGGACTTCCAGTTGTTCGGTGGTGTTGTCGATTTCGGAATCGCTCGACTCATGCTTGTTGGTCCCTTGAACATAGGCGGAAATGGCGTCCATGTCCTCCCATGATGCGCGGAAGGAAGGAACGATCACCAGATCGGCGATGGGATTCCACCAGAAATTGGCATTGGCCACGTTCAGCGAAAGCTGCGCCCCTCCTGTCAGCGCCGAAAACGCGTTATCCGTGGTCGCATACGGCGTGCCGGCCCTGTCAACCACGGTGCGGGAGCTGCCGGTGGTATCGGTATTCATCGTCGTGTAGGAATAGCCGAAACTCATGAGCATCTTGTCATTGAAGCGGGTCTCACTGAATATGTGCGCACCGAACAGGTCGGAGTCATACTCTTCGCTCTGGCTGGTTGTCCGGTCGCTGGTAGGCAGCAAGGACCCCGGTTGGTTGTGCATGATCCGCGTATCCTCGTTGCTCACGTTTTCGTAACGCAGTCCGAGTCCCAGATCCGTGTTTCCAAGCGTGTAGGCGAAATCAAGGGTGAACGTATCGCGCCTTTCATCCATATTGAAAAGCGTCGGCACGATTCCGTAGTAATAGGGATCAGGATCGGTGACACCCATCGTTGTGGAATCCTTCGTGCCATCCCGCCATTCATGGGAATAGCCGAAAGTGATTTCAGGGAGATGCTCCATTCTCAATCCCGCTTCGAACCAGAGTTTGCCCCGGTCCACTGAAAGTTCGTCTTCGCCATAAATCGGGACCCAGCTTGCCGCAACGCCGGGAACATATGCGCCGGTGCCTTCATACCAGGTGCGGTATTGGCGGAATCCCGCTCTCACGTAGCCAAGATCCTTCTTGTCCAGCCGAGCGGTGATGTCATAGTCTTCCATGCCCATCAGCGCATGCCCCTCGATCAACAGGGTCAGATCGTCCATTTCCTTCTCCCAACGCATGGAACTGATTCCGCCGTAAAAGCCGTCGGTCTGGCGCGCAGCGCGCTGGAATGCGGCATGGTCTCCGCCAACAGCGACACCACCCAAGGTGAAATCCGCCCAGTTGGAGACTTCCTCGTCGTCCGCCGCTTCGTCATTCTTGGTGGCTTCGTCCTTGCCGGTTGCACGAACCGGCAGCAGGCAGAGAACCGCCGCGCTTGCCAGCCAGATCCCGGATTTGACTTTGATCCTCCATACAGGGTTTTTCGATTTCATGGGATGGGGATATTAAGTTGTTAGTTCCTGAGCAGATTGCTGACGTTCGAACCGTGAACCGCCTCATGGCAGCCCGCCGTCCAGCAGGTGCCCCGGCTCAACCTGCTGCTGCCGGTATGGAAGTTTCCACCGATCATGATCGCGTCCGATCCAGCGGCTCCGAGCTGTTGCTGGAAGTGACACTTAAGGCACAGGTTGGAGTTTCGTTCGGTCAGCATCTTCTGGTTCACCGAACCGTGCGGGCTGTGGCATGACGTGCAGCCGTCGCGAACCGCATCATGCGGGAAGACGAAGGGACCACGCTGCTGTGTGTGGCATTGCGCGCAGGTTTCGTTTTTGCCCGTCATCTGCACGCCGCCACCCTTGATGGCCGACCCTTTGTGAGGATTGTGACAATCGGTGCAGCTCATCTTGCCCGACAGCACCTGGTGGCTGTATGGGAGGCTGAACTGGGCCTTGACATCAAGATGGCACTGCATGCAGGCCTCAGGGGATTTCCCGGGATTGACGATGGTCTTGAGCCCACCGCCCGAGTCCTTGTGCTTGCTGCCCGGTCCGTGGCAGGACTCGCAACCCATGTCCTTGGCGTTCTCGCCCTTGGCCTGGAGCTTCGCATGTTCCGCCGTGTGGAAGTCCTTGGAGATCTTGTCGTGGCACTCGGCGCAGGCTTCGGAACCGATATAGGTGGCACCCGCAATGGCGGGCGGAGCCATCATGACCCGCGAAGAGGTGGAGCAGGAAATCAGGATCAAAGCCGCAGAAGCTCCTCCTCCCGCCAGCCACACCAGACTTTCCTTTTTAAGCAGAAACCATCGACTTATGTTTGGAACGCGTGGAAGTCTCCAGAAGGTTTTCATAGGTTTTATGATCTGAAACGGTTTTAACTAATTTCCATCAAGCTATCAGAACATGGATACCCGGCATCGTGCAGGCCTGTCAATGGGGAAAAATCCACCCGCAGGAACCTTAAAGTCCTGTCTTCCCGTTGAGGTGCTGGCGAGTTGAACATGGGTTCCTTCATCGGGTGAAACAGAAATCCTGATAGGATTGGCTATCGTATAAACAGTCCCGCAAGACTCGGAAAGGTTTCAGCGAAACTTGCACAGCAAACGCAAATTGATGCGCAGCGCCCGCCGAAGAGGCCGAAATCCGGTTTCTAACGGACCGGCCCGCAGTCTATCAGAAGAAATCGCGACGGCCAGGATCGGAGACTAAAAAAGCCGCTCGCTGTTGAGGCGGCGGCTTCTTTTGAAGGTGACTTTTCAAGGCTAAGGAAGGATCCGCCGGGTTGACCGGCGGATCCGAATCCGTCATTTCGCGCCCAGACCTGTAAGATTGATGTCGAACGGATTCTCGTTCGCATCATTGCTCTTGATGTGGATGGCCGCAACGCGGCTGCCTATCGCGGTGGGTTTGAAGGTCACCGTAAAGGTCGTGGAAGTTCCGGGAGTCAACAAGGTCTTCGCAGGCTGGGTCACGATGAAGTTGGCGGCATTGGTGCCGTTCTTCGTAATCGCAAGGTGACTCAGATTGCCGGTTCCGATGTTTTTGATGGTGAAGGTTTTCGCATTGCCGGTTTTGCCGACGATCACAGTGCCGAAATCCCTTTTTGCAACACCATCCGTCATTCCGCTGCCGACCGGTTGCTGGACGACGATTTCCGGGGTCAGCGCCCTTGCGGTTGCCGTCAACTGGATGTCGAACGGATTTTCATCCGCATCGTTGCTGGTGATGTGAATCGCGGCGCTGCGAGGACCCTGTGATTTGGGAGTAAACGTCACACTGAACGTCATGGTGTCTCCAGGTGCCAGCGAAGTCGCATTCAGCGCGGACACGACGAAGTCATTGGTATTGGTGCCATCCTTGTTGATGTCCAAACCTGTGAGAGTGGCATCTCCCTTGTTCTTGATGGTGAAATTCACCGCTGGTCCGGTTTTCCCGACAAGCAAGGATCCCAGATTCACCGTAGCGCTGCCATCGGTCAGATCGTTACCCAACGGCTGCTCCACGGCGATTTCCGGGGCTTTGACAACCGCGGCCGTCCATTTGATCGACATGTTGGTGAAGTTGGTATCCTGATCGTTCGGATTGACCATGTCGTCGTTCGGACCCTTGGTCCAAAGAAGACCATTGGTTGTGACCGGACCTGGCTGGCTGTCATCGTTTTCAGCATATTGAATCCAGATCTTGTAGTTGCCATCAGGCACCGTGTTGCCATTCGCGTCCGTGCAATCCCATGTCTGGGTGAACGGACTGTTGGGCGCCGCGTAATCTGAGGCCGTGGCCCCGGTGAAGCCATCTGCGGCGACGGCGAAGTTGTCGGTGCTGGTGGCGAGATCCGCAGCGGCATACCACACATCGCAATGGTCGTTCCAATGGGTGCCCTGGGGTTCGAAGGACTGTTTGCGGATGGTCCGCACGTAGGCCCCGGTGTTGGCGTTGGTCACCCACACCACCACCCAGTGTTCCGGGCCGTAACCAGTATCACTGATCGTTGCGGTCACACTGACGCTTCCGGGTGTTTGAGCGAGCATTTCCGGACTAAGCATGCATGCGCCGAGCAGAGCGGCGCTGACTGGGATAAGAAGCAACTTTTTCATGAGTTTTCGTTTGGATTCGCACCACTACTACGCTCTTCCCCGAGGCAGTAAAGGACTCCGCAAATCTTGCGTAGACTAAACAATTCCATGCGCAGTGGCACTGGCGGTTGCTTCAATCACGGAGCAAGCCAGCCAGCTTCACCATGTCGGCACCGTGATCATCCGGTTCACAGAAACGCCGCCGGGAATGGAACCCGGCGGCGCGAAGTCTAGGTTTGCGTTTTAAGATCCTGCGTGGGCCATCGATTATTTGACGCCCATACCGGTGACACTGATGTCGAACGGATTTTCGTTCGCATCGTTGCTCTTGATATGGATGGCCGCATTGCGGGTTCCCACGTCACCTGGCTTGAAGGTGATTTTGAACGTGGTGCTTTCACCTGGAGCCAACGTTTTCTTGCCAAGCGCGGTTGTCAGGAAGTCGGATGCTTGGGCGCCGTCTTTGGTGATCGCCAGATCGGTCAGATCCGCTCCTCCGACGTTCTTGACCGTAATGACCTTGGAAAAGCTGTATTTTCCTACAGTCACGGTTCCAAAACTTCTCTTCGCAATGCCGTCCCTGAGGCCGCTGCCGATCGGGTTCTCCACGACGATTTCGGGTTCCGGAGTTACCGCCGTTCCCGTCAGCTGGATGTCAAAGGAGCTCTCATCGGAATCATTGCTGAGTATGTGCAGGGTGGCTGATTTCTTCCCGTCTGTCGCCGGTTTGAAGGCGATGTCGAAGGTCGTGCTTTCGCCTGGCGCAAGCATGGTTGCAACCGGGCCGGTGACCACATAATCGTCCGGATTGGCTCCATCCAAGGTGATCGACAGGCCGGTGAGATTCGCGTCACCGGAGTTCTTGATGGTGAAGGTTTTCACCATTCCGGTTTCGCCGACCAGCACTTTTCCGAAGGCCCGGGTTGCAATGCCGTCGCGCAGATCCGCCAAGAGCGGTCCGGTAATGACGATCTCCGGAGCCGGTGGCGGAGACGCCGTTCCGGCAAGCGCGATATCGAACGGATTATCAGTCAGATCATTGCTCGCGATATGGATGGCTGCTACACGTGCACCAATGGCACCCGGCGCAAACATCACTGTGAAGGTCGTGGACGTTCCGGGAGTCAGAGTGGTCGCACCAGGATCGCTGACAACGAAATCCGCGGCGTTGGCACCGTCCTTGGTGATCGCCAGGCCGGTGAGATCCGCCGTGCCGGTGCTCTTGATGGTGAAGGTGACAGCCTCTCCGGTCAGACCCACCTTGACGCTGCCGAAGTCCTTGGAAGCCGTGCCGTTCACAAGATCGGTGTCCACTGGCTGTTGAACCACGATTTCGGCATGCGGAGCCAAGGTAGCGGTTCCCGTGAGTTGGACATCGAACGGGTTGTCATCCGTATCATTGCTTGCGATGTGGATGACTGCCGCACGTGGACCAGCACCACCCGGAGCAAACGTCACGGTGAATGTGGTGGATATTCCGGCAGGCAGTGTGGTCGCGCCAGGATCGCTGACAACGAAATCCGCGGCGTTGGCACCGTCCTTGGTGATCGCCAGGCCGGTGAGATCCAGCGTGCCGTTGCTCCTGATGGTGAAGGTAAGAGCCTCTCCTGACGCTCCCACGTTCACGCTGCCGAAGTCCCTGGAAGACGTTCCGTTCACAAGATCGGTGTCCACTGGCTGCTGAACCACAATTTCAGCATGCGGCGGCGCGGTCGCGGTTCCGGTGAGTCCGATGTCGAACGGATTTTCATCGGCATCATTGCTCGCGATATGGAGGTTGACCACACGGGATCCTTCTCCAGTCGGCTTGAACGCGACCGTGAACGTGGTCGAGGCTCCTGCGGCCAGCGTGGTTGCGCCAGGATCGCTGACGACAAAGTCGCCGTCATTGGCACCATCCGTGGTGATCGCCAGGCCGGTGAGATCATCGTTGCCAATATTCCTGATGGTGAACGTGCTGGCGACTCCAGTATCTCCAACTTCCTCGGTACCGAAATCCACCGAGGCTGTGCCATCCACAAGGCCGGTGCCGGCGGGTTGTTCGACCACGATTTCCGGGGCGAGGACAACACTCGAAGTCCAGACGATCGACATTCCGGTGAAATTGTTGCCAAGCACGGGGGCACCTTGGTTTCCCTCGGCCGGTGGATTGACGGAACCGGATCTGACGCCCTTGGTCCAAGTCAATCCGGAAGTGAGTGGTCCTTGCTCAGAAACGCCTGAGACGCTCTTGTTCTCACCGTATTGGATGAAGAACTTGTAGTCTCCGTCATCCACAAGCTTGCCACTGGCATCCAGACAGTTCCATGTCACGGTGACCGGGTTGTTAGGGGCAACATAGGTGGTCGCGGTGGCGGAGGTGAAGCCGTCAAATACTTCGCTGCCATTGCGGGAGGTGGTCCATGCGGTGAAGTGATCCGTCCAGTCCTTGTGGGTGTATGACGTCGGCCCCTGTTTCCAAAGAGTTTTGATGAACTTGCCAGCCGCGTTGGTCACCCAGACGACGGCGTCATGCTGGGCGGGAATCGAGGTTGCAGCGGTGTAATCGCTGATGGTGGCGGTCAGTGTGACGCTGCCGGCCGAGGCCGGACTGATGAGAATGGAGAAGTCCTGAGTGACGTCTGCGGCAATGCCGTTGTGCGCCTGGATTTTTCCGGTGTAGGTGCCGATTTTCGTTGGAGTTCCCGAAATCGCCCCGGCAGGGCTGAGTGTGAGACCATCCGGCAGGGCTCCTGAAGAAACCGTGAAGGTGACGGGGGCTGTGCCGATGACGGTGCAGGTGTGACTGTAGGTGTTGGCCAGGTTACCATTGGCAGGGGGAGCGGCACTGGTAAAGACAATCGCTTGTGCGATCGTGATGTCGAAAGGTTGCGCTGCGCTCGAAGGAACTCCGTTGTCGGCGGTGATCGTGCCGGTAAAATTACCCGCTACCGTGGGAACACCGGATATGACGCCGGCCGACGTCATGGTCAGACCGGTCGGCAGGGCACCCGAGGTCACCGAATAGGTGATCGGCGCGCTGCCCGTCGTTGTGCAGGTGTGGTTGTAGGCGGTGCCCATCGATCCGCTTGAAGGCGGAGGGCTGCTGGTGAATGTTGGGGGCACCGTCGCATAGATCCAGTTGATCGACATGTTGGTGAAGTTGTTTACCACTGGGGCAGTCACTCCATAGGTACCCTCGTTGGGCGGAGTCAGCGACTGGGAAGCTGGCCCCTTGGTCCAGGTCAGACCGTTGGCCACAGGCCCCTGCTCCGGCAGACCACCGATGGTTTTGTTTTCGGCATATTGGATGAAGAACTTGTAATCTCCATCCTCGACGAGGTTGTTGCTGGCATCCCGACAGTTCCAAGTCACTGAAATCGGATTGTTCGGATACGTGGCGGCGTAAGTCTGGGAGGTGGCACCGGTGAAGCCATCAAGCGCGGTGCTGCCGGCACGAGCGGTGTTCCACGCGTTGAAGTGGTCCCAATCCCCGATCACACCGGTTGGATCGAAAGAGGCATCTCCTTGCTTCCACAGTGTCTTGATGAAAGTCCCGTCGGCTTTGGATACCCATATCACGACGTCATGCCTTTGCCCGCTTGTCGACGAGGTCGAACCCGCGAAATCATTGAGCGTGGCCGTCATGGTGACGATTCCCGGCGAGGCGGTAGGGACTACGGCCTTGGCCTGACTTGATAAGAGCGCGCCTAGCATGGCGGCACTCGCTGTGGTTCGGAGTAGTTTTGTTAGGTCCATGGGATTTTCCTTTCGGGTTGGTTACGTGATGGTCCGCATCCCATGAAGAGTAAAGCACTCCGCAAATTTTGCGCACTGTAACCAAATCCATGCACAGCGGCAGTCTCTTCCGGCAATGGATTCCCACCGGATTACTCTTCCAGTCCGGCATGTTTCCTGAGGCGGACCTCAGGATGTTAGATCGTTTCAAACCGCCCGCTTGCTGCAGAAACCGGCAGATTTCTCCGGAATTACGCCATTCTGCCGG
>CANBTO010000089.1 GCA_947372405.1 Verrucomicrobiaceae bacterium | reverse complement strand
GCTCTGCCGCCGTTTCGTGGACCGCGCCCGGAGCGGCACCGGCCACCGAGTTCGCCAGCGCTCCGCTATGCAGCGTCACAGGACTGAATCCATCCATCTCTCCCGCAGGCACTCCTCTCAGTTTCCCCTCAAATGCCGCCATGGTGGTGGCGGCTAACAGCGCAATCAGCGCCGGGAGACCGCTGGATTTCATGCTCAAGATGGCCGGCGACAACACCGGTTCCAGCATGCTCGTCCGCCTGGCCTCCGATGACAACTCGAACAAGACATACCGTCCGCTGTTGTCCCTCACACTGGGTTACAACTTCGCGCCATCCATCAACCCGGGCACCGCGCCGACGCCCCCTTCAGGTGCAAGCGCCATGTTGAACGGAGCCGTCGGCAACGCAAACGGCTCCCTGTGGAGCAGACTCAGCGGGCCGGGCTCAGTGAATTTCACCGACGCCTCGGCCCCTTCCACAACTGCGGTCTTTTCCACACCCGGCACCTATCTGCTGAAGCTCTCCGCCGCAAACCCGGACAGCGAAACCAGCCGCACTCTAACAGTCAATGTGCTCTCGAACCTGGAGGCATGGCGGCAGATTCATTTCAACACCACCGCCAACAGCGGTGACGCCGCGGACAACGCCGATCCCGACCACGACGGCCTCTCCAACCTGCTCGAATTCGCCACCGGCACCCCGCCCGGAAAATCTAGCGGATCCGTCGGATCATTGGTGAAAAACGGAGCCACCCTCGAATTCACCTATCCCCGCAGCCACGCCGCTGTCGCCGACGGATTAACCTTTACTGTCGAATGGAGCGACTCGCCCGGCAGCAACTGGAGCACCGATCAAGTCACTCAAGCCGCCCTGCCCGGCACCGACAACGGCAGCACCGAACTCTGGAAAGCAAGCATGCCCGCAGGCAGCGGAAGCAGACGCTTCGTTCACATGAAGATCGAAAAACCCTGATCCACATTGATTCACCGAATGACTACCCTTAAGTTAGCGCCAGTCTGAACTGACCCCATGGACACCAAGGAAGGGGCGCGGGGCGGCGTTTCTTGGGCGGATAATTTCACCGCGCATCCGTCGGACGGCTGCGGAGAGCCGTCCCTGCCATGGGTTCAGCAGGCACCGAGAGCCTCCTGCCATTCGGTGGCTTGTTGTCCCGCGTTCAGGAGTACCTGCGGACGGGCGAGGATTTCCTCAGCCTTGCGCAAACGGCCGGCGGGAGCCCGCGCACGGAATACCCATCTTCCTTTCCCGGATCATCACTTGGTGACGATGACCTTGCCGTTCATGACAGCCCAGTGGCCGGGGAAGGTGCAGACGAATTCATAGGTGCCTTCCTTGTCCGGCGCGGTGAGCAACAGGGTTTGCTTCTTGCCTGCCTCGACGAGCTTGCTGGCACCCCAGACGCGGGGATCGTTCTCGGGCACGTAGGCGCGGCCCTGTTTGTCGAGCTGGCCCGGCGCCTGGGTCTGCACCGCAGTGGCCACGGCCTGATAGGTGCCGGGCTGGACGAAGACGATGTTGTGAGGCATCTGGTCCGGGTTTTCGAAAACCACCTCGAAGGGCTTGCCTGCCTGCACGGTAATTTCCTTGGTGTCGTAGTGGAGCTGCTCGCGGACCGTTTTGATGACGAAGGTTTTCACCTTCAGATCTCCCAGCGCCTGGCGGGCGGCGGCGGCGCGCTCGGGTGCCAATAGGGCTGCGAGATCGTTGGCGACCCGCACCACTTCCGCATAATCCTTGGTGGTGCGGTCTTCCACAGGCACCTTGCGCGCCCAGATCACCAATGCAGCGGCAGTGGGATCAGCGAGGTCTTGCAACCATGAGTCGTGCGGCAGTCGGGACATCCCTTCGGCAGCGGCGGGAACCTGCTCGCCCTTCTGAATGAGTCCTGCCAACCCGGCGAAAACCTTCCGGGGTTCCCTGCCCGTCGCCACCAAGGCATTGATGGCGGAGACGACGATATTGGAGCCCGCGGCATGCGGAACATTGATTCTAACGGACAGACGCGGAGCAGGAATGCGGGTCTTCTTGAAAAGTTCGCGCCGTTGGGCATCCAGCACTGTGAGAGTGAAGCCCTCAAGCCTGTCCTCGAAGCCCTCACGATTCCATATCACGATTTCCGATACGTCCTGCCCGGACTTCAGATCCACTTCCCACCATGGATGTTTCTCGTCTTCCCGGGTGTGGGTCTGCGTGCCGGAGTTGAAATCTCCATTGGTGTTTCCATCAATGGCTCGTTGCGCGGCCGCGTCATAGGCCGTGCTCGACTGGGTGGCCGTGCCCGAGGGAGCGACATTCACCCCATCGACGAAAGCCTGGACTTCCGCGAGGGTCAGGGTGCCTTTCCTGGGCAGCTCGATGCGGATGTAGCGGGCCGCGCCGTCTTTTCCGTCAGACGCTGCGGCAGTGATCTGCGGCGGTGCGGACAGCAGCGGCAGCACCTTTTCGAAAGCGGAGCCGCGCAGCGCGGCATCGCCCAGGCGGGGCAGAGCTTCGAGAAAATCGCCGAGCGCGGCGGGAGACTTCATAGCGGCTGACCATGTGCCATCGACGTTACCATCCGCAGTGATCGATGCGGCGATGGCGCTTTGGCGGACGAACGACGCGTAGTTTCCGTCGGTCAGTTTGACCAAGGCGGCACGCGATGCCTTCAGATCGGCTGCCGGTTGCTGGAGCAGAAGTTGGCATAAGTCAGCTGCCGCTTCGCCGCCACTGAGGGCGATGGGAGAAAGCGCAGCAAGCAGGGCTTCGAGGGGTGCGACTCTTTTCATCGCCGCCAGGTCTCCCAAGGCCGCTTGCCGCTGTGCGACCGGCACGTCCGGCCGAGTGAGCATGGCGGTCAAAGTGACAGGAGACTTCGGCAGCTTCGCAAGATCGGCACTGCTTACCGAACCAAGCACGAACTCAATGCCCGCCGGGTTGTCCGCAGCCAGGGCCTTGCCATCGGAGATCGCGCTCTTCCACCATGGGGCGAGCTGGCGCATGGTTTCCTTCATGCAGTAGTCGAGATAATAGTCGCTTGGATGTTTGAGTGTGGCGAGCGCCGCGTCGGCAGCCTCCCATTGCCTGAAGAAACTTGCGACCCGCACGGCTTCGAGGCGCACGCGCGGAGCCTCGTCATCTGCGGCTGTCTTCAACAGCGCGAGCGCGTCCGGCACCCGGTCACGCCAGTAGCCGAGCACCCTCACGCCCTGAGCGCGTGCGCGGGGATCGGGGGAGTTGAGCACCCGTTTGAGCAGTTCCAGGTTCGCCACGTCATGCCACTGATGGACCCAAAGCGCCTCCAACAGGTTGTGCTCGTAGGTGGGATCTTTCGGATCAAGCCGCTTCACCCAGACCTCCACAGTGGAGGTGACCTCCTTCGCATCGTGTTTTCCCAGTTCGATCTTCGCGCGGAGGCGGACGTCGTTTTCCGGCTCCTTGAGCAGTTCCAACAAAGCCGCGACCGGTTGGCCGTCGATCTTCTTCGGCACCATGAGCGGACGTCCCTCATACGTGACGCGGTAGAGCCGACCGTGCTGGTGGTCGCGGTTCGGATCGCGGAGGTGGTGCTGGAGGTGGCCGATGAGCATCTGCGACCAGTCCATGAAATAGAGCGATCCATCGGGCGCGACGGTGATGCCGGAGGGGCGGAAGTTCGGGTTCGCCTTGATGTCATCCGTGACGAGGTTCTCCATGGTCTCACCCTTGATGCCGGAGCCGTCCTCGGTGAGTTTCGCGCTGAAAATCCCCTGGATGCTGATGACATTGGTGTTGAGGAAACGCCCCTGCCACTCATCGGGGAAATGGCGGCTTGTTAGAATGGCGGTACCGGGACACGGGCGCGACGGACGTTTCCAGAATTCCTGCATGCCCGGGTGCGCTCCCTCGTCGAGATGGCTGCTCATGGCCGGACCGAAGTAGTTGTTGTTGCCGGTGGCGTCGGTGATCAGGTCGTTGCCCCAGTAGTCGAAGACCCGGCCGTGCGGGTTGGCGAAACCATAGGGCGCGTGCCTGTCGAACTTGCCGGTGACGGGTTCGTAGCGATAGATGCAGCCGTTGAAATTGCGGACCGGTCCCTTGGTGGTCTCGACGTTCGAGCACATGAAGACGCCGTCGCTCAGATAGACCGCGCCGCCGGGCTCGTAGCACATCGAGTTGGTCTCGTGGTGGGAGTCCGCGGCGTCCATGCCGTGGATGACGCGCTCGCGGGTGTCGGCCTTGCCATCACCATCGGTATCCCGGAGCCACAGGACATCCGGCGACTGCTGCAGGAGGATGCCGTCCTTGTAGAACTGGAAACCGGTGGGGCAGTTCAAGCCGTCGGCGAACACGGTGGTCTTGGCGACCTTGCCGGTCTTCGGATCGAGATCGAGAATGAGGATCTTGTCGAACACCTTGGTGGTGGGCGTGGTTTCCGGATAGTTCGGCCAGACGGCGATCCACAGGCGGCCTTTGGTATCGAAGTTCATCTGCACCGGGTTGACGAGGTCAGGAAACGTTTTCTCGGAAGCGACGAGCTCGACCTTGAAGCCGGCGGGAAGTGTTAGATGCTTGGTCGCGTCTTCGGGATCTTCATACGGCACGGGTTCCTTGCGGTTGGGCGGTGTGTCGTCCACGGGCGGCAGGTTGTCATCCACGACGGTGTAGGAACGCCCTTGGGCGACGGCCCATACCAGCTTGTCGCGGTTGGCGGTCTTGACATCGCGCTGAGCCATTTCCTGGCCGAGGATTCGGGCGTTGGTGACGCCTTCATAAGCGATGCGCGAACGGTCGCCGTAGATGTTGTATTGGTCCACGGTGCGGTAGCGGTGGCGCCATTCATCGTTCTTCTGAAGGACGGCCTCACGGATTTTCGCAACGGACGGATCGGTGGTGGACGGGGCTTTGATACCGAAGACCGTTTCGAACTGGATGGGTGCGAGAAGCCTGTCGCCTTCGTCGGTTAGATGGATACCGTTGATTGTCAGCGGGGATTTGGCGGCCTTGTAGAGTTCCGTCGATGGCTTGAAGAGATTGACGAAAGGGACGTTTTTCGTCGCCGCGACTTCCGTCATGGCCTGGGTGTAAAGGTCCAGGTCCCGGTTGTTCTCCACTTCTTCAGGAACATCAGCACCGTGCCTGTCCTCCTGGGCGATCGGTGAGAACAATACGATGCGCGGCGCGCCATGGCCACTGAAGTTGGCCGCTTGAAGTTGGGTCAGGTAGTCCGCCAGGTTCTTTTTGAAGTCCGCCAAACCCTGCGGCCCGCGGAACGATTCGTTGAATCCCCAATAGGCGAAAATCACATCCGCACCGAAGTCCGTGCCTGCCTGGTAGATGATGTCATTCTTGCCCGGCGGCGTGCTGTCGCCTTTTTTCATCGAAAGGAACCACTCGATCGGCGGGACATCCTTGGAACGCGGATGGACGTTGATTTCATCGGCCGCGAATCCGAAATTACGGATCGTCAACCCGGCATCCGGATAGGCCTTGTGAATCAAGGCTTCGAACCAAGCCTGGTTCTGCTGGCGGTCCGCCAGTCCGCTGCCGACGATGGCGACTTGGTCGCCCTTGTGGAGCTGGACGAGCGGCTCGATGGCGCTTGCGGAAGGATGAATGGCAAGGACCAGGGCGGTGGTTCCGGCGCGCAGTATCGATTGGATGGACATGTGGAATTTTGGCTGGTGATGCACCGGATGCTTGGGCAAGCGGACCGGCGGATTTGATGAAAGCGTCTGATACTGGCCCGTGTCCGCCGATCCTTCATGATCGTTGTTGAAAAAACTCGTCGTGCGGGATGGGAGGAATCCGGGCCACCACACGGCTCATTCATGCCTGAGCGCCTCGATGGGATCGAGCGAGGCGGCGCGGCGCGCGGGCATGAAACCGAAGAGGATGCCGATGGCCGCGGAAAACACGAAGGCGATGAGGTTGATCTTGGGATCGAAAATAAACGGCGCACCCACGACCTTCGCCAGGCTGACGCACAAGCCGTAGGCCAGCAGGATGCCGGACACGCCGCCGACGCAGGACAGCGTGACAGCCTCCACCAGAAACTGCAGCAGCACCTCGCGCGCCCGCGCGCCGATGGCGAGGCGGATGCCGATCTCGCGGGTGCGCTCGGTGACGGAAACGAGCATGATGTTCATGATGCCGATGCCGCCCACCAGCAGGCTGACTCCGGCCACCGCTCCTAACAGCGAGGTCATCACCTTGGTGCTGGAACTGACCACGTCGGCGAGTTGTTGTGAGTCGAAGACATTGAAGTTGTCCTCCTCGTTGGAGCCGACGTTGCGGCGCTCGCGCATCAGCGCGCTCACGTCCGCCACGATGTTGGCGCTGGGATAGCCGTCCTTGCCGGAGATCATCATCTGGCTGATGTTCCTGCCGTTGCCAAGACCGGTGAGCCGGAGCTGGACCGTGGTGTAAGGAGTGATGATGTTGTCATCCAGATCGTCGCCGAAGCCGGCCTGGCCCTTGACTTTGGTCACGCCGATGACCTCCAGCGACATCGACTTGGCGCGGATCCTCAAGCCCACGGGATCGATGTCCTCGCCGAAAAGCTCCTTGCGGATGGTCTCGCCGATCACGCAGACCGGCAGGGCGTTGGCAACCTCCTCATCGGTGAAGAAACGGCCGGTCGCGATCTTCCAGTTGGCGATGCCGAAGTAGTTGGCGGTGGTGCCCTGGATGTCGGTGTTGCGGCTGTTCTGTTCGTGGACCGCCGGCACGGTGGTCTGGACAAAGGGCGCGATTGAAGCGATGCCGGGAACCTGGTCGCGGATGGCATACAAATCCGCGATCCGGAACTGGGGCGCGCCGCTCCGGCTCCAGCCTTGTCCCGGGCGCAGGACGAGCAGGTTGCTGCCCATCTTGGAGATCTGCTCCTTCACCGTCACCGTGGCTCCGCGGCCGAGGGTGACCATGGTGACCACCGCCGCCACGCCGATGACAACGCCGACCACCGTTAGAAACGAACGGGTCAGGTTCCGCCGAATTTCGCGGAGAGCGATGAGCAGTGCGTTGAGAAGCATGGAGAAGAAGTTAGAAGTTATAGGTTAGAGGTTAGAAGTGATGTAGGATCGGTTAATAGGTGCTGGCGGACGACCAGTCACCGTTGATGACGTCATCGGAAATGAGTCCGTCCCGGACGTGGATGACGCGTTTGGCGTATTTGGCGACCTCGTCCTCGTGGGTGACCATGATGATGGAAATGCCGCGGTCGGTGTTGAGGTGGCGCAGAAGTTCCATGATCTCGTGGGTGGTTTTCGAGTCGAGGTTGCCGGTCGGTTCGTCGGCGAAGAGCGTGTCCGGATTGGTGACGATGGCGCGGGCGATGGCGACGCGCTGTTGTTGTCCGCCGGAGAGTTCGGCCGGGGTGTTGCGCTCCTTGTCGAGCAGGCTGACGCTGGCGAGCGCCTCGCGGGCCATCTGGTGGCGTTGTTTGCGGGTGTATCCGCGGTAGAGCAACGGCAGCTCGACGTTTTCGAGAGCGGAGGTGCGGGCCAACAGGTTGAAGCCCTGGAAGATGAAACCCAGCGCATGGCGGCGGATCAGCGAGCGCTGGTCCTTGTTGAGGGTCTCCACCTCGATGTCCTTGAAGCGGTAGGAACCGGACGTGGGGCTGTCGAGACAGCCTAACAGGTTCATCAGCGTGGATTTCCCCGAACCGCTGGGGCCCATGACGGCGACGAACTCGCCGCGGCGGATCGAGAGATCCACACCCGCGAGTGCCATGAAGGCGGCGTCTCCGGTGCCATAGGTTTTCGTCAGGCCGCGGAGCTCGATGAGCGTTTCCGCGGTCATTCGGTTTTGGCGGGCTTGATGCTGACGATGACTGGGGTTTCCGCAGTGAGCGTATCACCGGTGATTTCCGTCACGCGGCCGTCGGTGATGCCCGTCTTGACCTGGATCTCCACGGGTTCTTCGTCCTTGAGCGTCCAGACATGCGGCTCCTTGCTGTTAGAGCCTGGCTTGGGCGGCGGTGCGCCGTGCCAGCGCCTGCCGCTCAGGGAAAGGCTCTGCACGAGGGTGCGCTTGGTTTCCTCGGGTTTGGCGATCGCGGCGGCGGCCACCGGATCGAAGCGCAGCGCGGTGTTGGGCACGACGAGCACGGCCTTGCGCTCGACGATGGCGATATCGACGCTGGCGGTCATGCCGGGGCGCAGCGAGAGGTCGTCGTTGGCCACTTCCAGTTCGGTGCTGTAGTTGACCACGCCGTTGTTGCCGGTGGTGGCGGTGGCGGAGTTGTTAGCCGCAGCGGTGGTGGCGGTGTTGGTGGCGCCGTAGGCGACTTTCTTCACCTTGGCGGTGTAGGTGCGCTTCGGCCAGGCGTCCACACTGAAGCTGGCGTTCTGCCCGGTCTGGACGCTGCCGATGTCCGCCTCGGAAACGGAAACGAGAAGCTTCATTTCCCTCAAATCCTCGGCGATGGTGAACAAGGTGGGCGCGGTGAAGGAGGCGGCCACGGTTTGGCCCACTTCGATCGAGCGGACGAGGACCACACCATCGACGGGGGAACGGATCACCGAGATTTCCAAATCCCGTTCAAGCGAGATTACATCCGCTTCCGCACCGGCGACCGAGGCCTTGGCGCTGTCCAGATCGGCCAGCGAGCGGGCCACCGTGGCGCGCGAGGTTTCCATGGTGGCGCGAGATGGGGTTTTGCCGCCGCTGATTTCAAGGAGTTCCTCCTGACGGGCGAGCGCGGCCTTGCTCTCCGCGAGAGTCGCCTCGGCTTGGCCGACCTTGGCTTTCGCCGCCAGCAAGGCGGCACGGCCGCGAGCGGTCTGCTGGCTGAGCTTGGTGGTATCGAGTTTGGCGAGAGGCTGGCCTTTTTTCACCACGTCGTTGCTGTCCACATAGACCTCCAGCACGGTGCCGGACAACTCGCTGCCGATGACGATCTGGTTGGTGGGCGCAAGGTTGCCTGCGGCGGTGACGATGAGGGAGATATCGCCGGTCCTGGCAGGCTCGGTGACGTAGTCGAGTTTGTCGTTTCCAGTCTTGCTGTTGGCGTAAGCGTACCATGCACCTGCGGCGGCGAGAACGTGGATCACGGCGATGATCAATCTCTTGCGGACGGGATGGGACGCGCCGGAGCGGACGATCTCGGCGAGGTTATCAGTGGAAGGTGTCTTGGACATTGCGAATGGGAAAAACGAAATCAGGAGGCGGACCAACCACCGCCGAGCGCCTTGTAGAGCTGGATGTGGGCGGTGGTGCGGTCGGTGCGGGCACCTAACAGGTTGTCCTCCAGCCCGAGCAACGAGCGCTGGGTTTCGAGCACGGCCAGGAAGTCGATTTCTCCGGCCTGATAGCGCTGGCGGGCCAGTTGGTCCGCCTCGCGCGCGGCGACGGTGGCCTTTTCCAGCAGGGCAAGCCGCTCGGCGGAACGGCGGCAGGCGATGAGCGCGTCCTCGACCTCGGACAATCCTGTTAGAACCGCCGTGCGGTAGGTCTGCACGGCCTGGTCCTCGACGGCGCCGAGGGCCTCGACGTTCGAGCGGATCCGGCCGGCGTCGAAGATCGGGCCGGTCAGGCCGGCGATGATGCCTGCCGTCGCGGTCTGCGGGTTGAACAACTTGCCCGCACCAAGCGTGTTGAGGCCGAGCGATCCAGTTAGATTGAGGGCGGGGTATTTCTCCGCCTCGGCGGAGCGCTTGCTGTAGGTGGCGGAGATGAGTTGGTAGCCGGCGATGCGCACGTCCGGCCGCTGGCGGATGGTGTCCGCGGGGATGCCGATGGCGAGTTCGCGCGCGGGATTGGGGATGTCATGTCTGCCGGAGGAAAGCACGGCGTCGAGCGAACCGGGGCTGCGGCCGCAAAGCAGGCACAACTGGTTGCGGGCTTGGGCGATGGCCTGCTCAAGCGCAGGGATGCCGGAGCGCGCCTGCTCCAGGCTGCTGAGCGCCTGACTGGACTCCAGCGCATCCGTCTCGCCGGACTTCTGCCGCCAGCTTGCGAGCTGGGATGTTTCCTCGCGGCTTTTCACGATGCCTCGCAACACAGTGAGACGAAGTTCGTCGGCACGCAGGTTGGTGTAGGCGATGGCGATCTCGGACGAGAGCGCGGCCTGCACCGAGTGGAGGTTTTCCGAAGCCGCGCCGAAGTCCGCCGTGGCGGCCGCCAGAGTACTGCGGTTCTTGCCGAAAAGGTCCGCCTCCCACGACGCGTCAAGCCCGGCGGAATAGCGGGTTTCCGTCACCCTGCTCGAGCCCTCCACCTTGGTGACGTCCGAACTCACGCCGGTGGAACCGTTGAGCATGGGAAAAAGCGATGACGCCGCCTGGTTCCTGCGGGCACGTGCCTCGCGGATGTGCGCACTGGCGCTGGCGACGTCCGGGTTGTTGGCCAGCCCGTCGGTGATGACGCGGGTGAGCACCGGATCATTGAAACGCCGCCACCAGCGGGTGAGATCCTTCGATGGCGAAGCCACCGGAAACCCGACCGCGTTTTTCCAGTTGGCGGGCAGTTCCGGATTCGGCTTCGACGGCGGGGAGCCGATAGAACAGGCGGCCAATGCGATCGGGATCAGGCTGGCAAATGAAAGACGGTGCGCAAGTTTCATGAAAAAAATCCGGGGACACCCTGCGTCCCACAGCCTTAAGACGGGACAAAGACGCCGGGGTTTTCATCCCATGCGGAGGTTGCGGAAAATCGCGGCCCATCCGGCTGCGAACCCGTCGCGAAAAATCGAAAATTGCGGTTGCGTCCGGCTTGAGCGGCGGGGGAAAGTCACGCCCGCAACAAGCGGTCCGCCACCGGACCGGCGTTCGCGGCGATTTTCTCATGAAATGGATCTACTGGCTCGGTTGGATGGCCTTCGGGGCGGCTTTCAGAAGCCTCTTCGGCCTGCGCGTGGACGGCATGGAAAACCTCATCACCGAAGGCCCGGTGCTGGTGGCATCGAACCATCAGAGTTTCCTCGACCCGCCGCTCATCGGCAACCTTTACAAGGACGAGATGGTGTATCTCGCCCGCAAGACGCTTTTCACCGGCGCATCGAAGTGGCTCTACACCCGCTGGAACGCCATCCCCGTGGACCAGGACCGGCCGGACATGGGCAGCTTGAAAACCATCATCCGCAAGCTCAAGGAAGGCCACCGCGTGCTGGTCTTTCCCGAAGGCGAGCGCACGCTGGACGGCAAACTCGGTGAAACCGCGCCCGGTATCGGCCTGATCGCCGCCAAGTCCGGCGCGGTGATCCAACCGGTCCGCATCCACGGTGCGCGTGACGCCCTGCCGCGTGGCTCCGCCCGCATCCGTTTCGCGCGCATCCGCGTGAACATCGGCCCGCCGATCCGCCTCACTCCGGAGGAACTCAAGGCCCCCAACGGCAAGGAGGACTATGATCGCATCGCCAAGCGGATCATGGCCGCCATCGCCGCGCTGTGAGCTTCGCCGCCACGGCCTCGTTTTACGGCTGTGACTTTTCATGATTTCCTGATTCGATGTTCACAAGATGAACACGGATCATGAAATCCCCCATACGCCGCCGTCACTACCGCCGCCGATCGCAGCGATTCCGTCAGGGCCGTTATGGGTATCCCTGCTAGTGCCGCCATTGGTGACAGTGGGCTGCAACGTGTTCATCGCCTTGTCGAAATTCGCCAATCACTCGACAAGCAACTCATTGGTTGAGCAACTTCTGCTTGTGGTGCCACTTGTCGCGGCGGCGTTCATTGTCGCGCTTTCGTTCTTGTTTTACCGCGCCGTCCACAAACGTTATCGCGGGCGATCGCTGGCTTTCCTCGTTTGCGCCTACCTGCTTGGCCAGGTCATTGTTTGTCTCGCCTTATGGTTCGGCTCATGTCTGCTCGTCCTCAGCTGAATCATGATCTCGCACAACTTCAGGGAAACCCTCAAACAAACCGTCTCGCGCTGCCCGACCTGTCAGGCGGACGTCCCGGCCGAAGTCTGGAAAACCACCGGCACACCCGCCAAGGTCTTTCTAACAAGAACCTGCGCCGATCACGGCGAGGCCACCGCCTGCATCTCCAGCGACGCGCGTTTCTACTGGCTCGCCAAGGGCAACCCCGCGAACACCTGCGGCCCGGCTTGCGCCTGCGCCGCGGATCCCGCAGGCATCACCGGCACGCTCGGCCGCAACGCCGACGCCACCGTGCCGGAAGTGGAGGTGCTCTCCACCTGTCTCGCCCTGATCGAAATCGTCGATTCCTGCAACCTCGCCTGCCCCACCTGTTTCGCGGATTCCCCGGTCGGTGCGGCGGGCGACCGCTTGAAGTCCCACTCGCTCGAATCCCTGCAACAACGCATCCGCGGCGTGATCGAGCGCAAGGGCAAATTGGAGATCCTCCAGCTCTCCGGCGGTGAGCCGACGCTTCATCCGCAGTTTTTCGCGCTGCTCGACTGGATCCACGCCGAACGGGGTATCGACTACTGCCTCGTCAACACCAACGGCGTGCGCATCGCGAAGGAGAATGATTTTCTAACAAGCCTCGGCGAGCGTGCGCGGCGTGGTAACTTCCAGCTTTACCTGCA
>CANBTO010000088.1 GCA_947372405.1 Verrucomicrobiaceae bacterium | reverse complement strand
TTCACGAATGCCATCAGCGATGGGGGAAACAATTACAGCCTGACCAAAGCCGGCACCGGGAATCTGGTTCTTAGCGGTGTCAACAGCTACACCGGCACCACCACCATCAGCGGTGGCACGCTGACCATTGATGACGGCTCGATCGCCACCTCCAGCAACATCGTCAACAACGCGGCGCTGGTGTATAACCTTAACGTCAACGCAAGGACCTCCGGCAACGCGATCAGCGGCACCGGTTCCCTCACCAAGAGCGGCACCAACACGCTGACCCTCACCGGCATCAATACTCACAGCGGCACCACCACGATCAACGCCGGCACCCTCCAAGTCAGCGGCGGCAGCGCGATCGCCAACACCGGTCTGGTCACTCTAGCGGATGCGGCAGGCGTTACCTTCCAAGCGGTCGGCAGCGAAACCATCGGCGCGCTTAGCGGCGGCGGTGCGACTGGCGGCGCGGTGTCCATCGGAGCCTCACAGATCCTCACCCTTTCCCTTGCCAGCGGCACTCAAACCTATGCCGGCACGGTCAGCGGCGCTGGAACGCTGACTTATTCCGGTGGTACGGCTACCAACCAAATTTTGAACGGTGCCCTTTCCCATACCGGTGCCGTGAATGGCGTTAACGTCACCGCTGGCGTGCTCACGCTCGGCAGCTCAAGTAACAGTCATACCGGCACCACGAGCATCGGCACGACGGGCGGCCTCCTCGTCACCGCCAACGGTGCCCTCGGTGCCATTGGTACGGGTAACGAGACAACGGTCACTGGCCCGGCATCGGGCACGGGTGGATCGCTGGGTTTCTCGGGCTCAATCAATTATTCCACGGTGGAAAAGATCAACGGGTCAGGGAACGGCACCGCCGCGCTCCTTGGAGGTGTGTTCACTGACACCCAGCGCGGTTTCATCCAGTCGGTCAGCGGCAACAACACCTTTGCCGGCGCTATTGATGTGACCGGGAACTCCCGCATCGGCACCCAGAACGGAGCGCAGTTGACCCTCACCGGTGTGATCACACAGGCGTCGGGCAATATCCTGTTCCGCGTCGGCAACAATGCGGGTGACTTCGTCACGCTCTCGAACGCGGGCAACTCCTTTGGTGGCAATTCGACGGTCTTCACCGGCTTGGTGACTCTTGGTAGCTACGCAGGTGTCCGCCTGGGAATCACCAATGGCTTGCCGACGAATCTGACCATCTCTGGTTTCGTGGGCGCTGGTGCCGGGACCGCGCTCGATCTCGCTGGATATGATCAGACCTTGAACGGCTTGGTTAACGGGGGTGCTGGGCTGAGCATCATCAACATGAACACGGGTACCGCCTCAACCCTCACGTTGAACCCGACGGCAGATAAATCCCAAGGTAACACCCTCGTCCTCGGTGGCGGAGGTCTTGGAGTCATCAACCTCGTGAAGGACGGCTCGTTTACCCAGACCCTCAGCGGCGCGAACACCTACACGGGCACCACCACCATCACTGCGGGCACGCTCACCCTCGGCAACTCCTCCGCTCTGGGCACCTCCTCTGCCACCGTCAGCGGTGGCTCGCTCAACCCCGGTGGCCAGACCATCACCAATACCGTCAGCGTGGGTGCCTCAGGCACCCTCACCGGCAGCGGCAGCACCGGTGCCGCCACCCTCGCGGGCAGCGTCACTCCCGGCGGTTCCGGCAGCGGCCTCATCACCATGGCCTCCGCCACTGTGGCCTCCACTTCATCCATCACCCTCCAACTCCCGGCCACAGGCACCCGCGGCACCAACTACGATGCCATCACGGTTTCCGGAGCCCTCGCACTCGATGGCACGATCACTGTCGATATCACCGGACTCACCCCGGCGGCCGGTCAATCGTTCGACCTGATCAACTCCACCGGCTCGATCGACGTGACCAACTTCAACGTCGCCACCGACCTCATCCTCCCCGCGCTGGGTGGCAGCTTGGTCTGGGACAGGTCTGCCTTTGCCTCCACCGGCGTCATCAGCATCGCCAACGGCGACCCCTACGCAGCCTGGTCCGGTGGAGCCGCCTTCAATGTTGACTCTAACGGCGACGGTGTAAAAAACGGCCTCGCATGGCTACTCGGTGCAGCAGATAAGAACGTCAACGCCTTAGGCCTCCTACCCAAAGCAACCCAAAGTGGCGGCGACCTGATTCTGAATTTCACCTGCTTGAAAGCCGCAGGACGCGGCACCGCAATCCTCAACCTCCAGCACAGCAGCGACCTTGGCATTGCTGATCCGTGGTTCTCTGCCCTAGTGCCTGACACAGCCACCACCGTCAGCGGAGTGGTCTTCACGGTTCCTACTGTCAATGGCGACTCGAACCTTGTGGACCTACAAGCGACCATCCCATCCACCGAAGCTGCGGCCGGCAAGCTCCTCGGTCGCCTCGAAGCAGAGACTCCATAATCGAAATCCTGACTCAGGATTTCATCTGCGACGGTGCAAATTCACCGTCGCAGATTTTCTTCTCGTGTGCCTAACAAGGCCGATTCAATCTGGAATCCGCAGTTGGAAAGCGGATGGGGAGTGCAAGTGGGTCAAGTGCCCGCTGACGGGGCGGCTTGGTTGGGGTCAAACAGCAGCCAGGGAGGAAACCTCCCCCTGGTTAGATTCAACTGCGGCGCAGGTGAAATTGCGCCCGCAGGCAAGAATTTGAAATCCAGTCATCTTTCACCCACAGGGCGAACCCGTTGTGCGTTCGGTTTCGTCTTTAAACTTGGAAAGGAAGATGGTTGAACAGGAGATCACAGAGGAAACAGAGAGTGAACGGCTTCCAGGGATTGACTGACTCATCTGCTGGAGTTGCGCCAAGGCATCACGTTTCCGGATCCAAATGATTGATTCTCTGTTCTCTCCGTTTCCTCCTGTTCAAATTCATTTCGGTTTTTAGGTTAAACGCAGCCACAATAAGCACTTGCGATCCTCATCCTCAACCGCGGATTAGTGGTTGATCTGAGAGCCTTCTATGACATTGGCCCTCGGGAAATCACCCGAGCGGTCCTCGGTCCTAGAAATGCGTAATTTCACAGTAAGTGTGCGCAATTTCAAGGCGTAGCAGAGTATGATCCTGAGTTGTTTTTTCTTGGGCTTAACTACCGATCCTCTCAGTTTTCTGTTTTTCATGAAATCCATCCACCTCACAGCATTCGCATTGTTCACCGCTGCAGCTAACGCCGCGCCTGCCGTCACGCCGCTCAAACCCAAAGCCGCGACCGCCAGTTCGCAAATCCCCAAGTATCCGCCAGCCAACGCCATCGACGGAAGAGTGAGTGACGACTCGCGCTGGGTGAGCGAAAATTCCGACAAACCCGCGTGGCTGGCCATTGATCTCGGCGATACACACAGACTCGCAGGCATTCACCTCTTCACCGGCTACGGATCGACTGCCGCGATCGAATCCTTGAAAGTCGAATTCTGGAGCGGTGAAAAATGGACTACCATTCCATCCGCAGAGATCAACGGCAACACCGCGAATGCCTTGGCCATTCCCTTCGATCAAACGATCAAAGTGGAAACAGACAAACTCCGCCTCTGGTTCCCTTTCTCAATGCCGGGGACCGCACGGGTGAAGGAAATCGTCATTTGGCCATCAGAGGTGGGCGACCTCCCTCCGCTGCCGAAATCAAGCGGTCCCGCTGCGAACCCGCTGGCCACCCCGCAATCCAAAATCGTGCCGGTCTATCTGAACCAAAGCGGCTTCAACCTCGGCAAACCCAAACGATTCACCGCGCCCACCGTCCCCGACGGCACCCGCTTCATCGTTCGAACTGCAAAAGGCGGTGCCGCTCTCGCCGAAGGCGTTCTCAAGGATCACAAAGGCGACTTTTCATCCTTCAATCCCACAGGCGATGCTGAATATGTCGTCGAAGTCGGTGGCCTTGTCTCAGTCCCATTCCGCATCGGTCCGTTTTGGTTGGAACGCGTCACCTATCAGGGCGCTGTCGATTTCATGATCGATAGCCGTCACCATGTCGGCAACGTCCGCTCGAACTGCCGTGGTTCCTTCGGCTGGCGCGACGATCACCACTTCGGCTGGGAACTCAACACACTGGTTCCCCAGTATCTATCAAACCCCTCCGCCTACGAGCGCATGCCGCATCAGGTGAAATACGAAGCCCCTGCGGACAAGACACTCTGGGGAGCCCTCGAACCCTATCAGGATAACGCTCCGGACATCGTGAAACTCATTCACTGGGGAGCGGACATCATCGTCACCCAGAAGCTCGGCCATGAGATGCTCAAGTCCCAACTCGCCTATTTCCTCTACGCCTGGCCGACATTGAAGCCTTGGCTTCCTGCACAGAACTATCAAGTCGTCCGCGACTACGCCTTCAAGACCTGGGCTGCTCCTGAGAAAGACCGCGACTACCCCTATGACGAGAGCACGGAAAACAACCTGCTTGCATTGAAAACCAAAACCGGCACCACCAAAGGCTGCCTCCCTCCCGGATTCTCCGTCGAACCCAACCTCTTGATGTATGGGGTCGCCAAACGTGAGAATCGCCCAGACGCCGACAGCTATTTCGATGCCGCCTACAAGCAAGCTGAGTGGATGGTGAAAACCCTGGATTGGAATGACCCGCTCGTCACCAAGGGCCAGCGCATGAGCGAGTTCATCACCGTCACCGGCCTCGCCCATTTCCTCCGCGAATATCCGGACCGCGCTCCGAAAGGGCTATCTAACAAGCTCAACGAATGGGCCAAGGTGCTCATCCGCCGGTCTGACAATCTCTGGGATTTCCGCAAGCTCGACGACGCCGACAAGTGGACGCCGATGGGTGAGAAGCCGCAAATGTGGAACGAACCCGGCAATGTCTGCGGGCTACCCGCTCCCATCCTCGCCGCCAGAGAATTCATCACCGATGCCAAGGATCAACAACGACTCGACGAACTGGTTTGGTCGCACTTCGACAACATGTTCGGTCGCAATCCGGTAGGCCGCCACTTTTCGTTCGACGCCCCCCGCGAGATCGAAGGCGTCGAATACGGATGGTTCAAATTCCTGCCCGGCGGCATCGGCCAACTCGCGAATGCACGGTTCGTCATCGATGGCAGCCCGAAAGACGGCCACTATCCCTATCATCCCGAAAAGGGCGACATCGGCTGGAGCGAGGGCTGGATTCAATTCAACACCGCTTATGACATCAGCCTCGCCTACCTCGCGTGGAGTGAATCAAAGATCGACCTAACAAAGCATGGCGACGAACTCGTCATCCGCCTAACCGCTCCCCTCAACTTCGATTACAACAAGGTGGAAACCGGCACCGTCACGGTTACCAACAGCGAAGGCAAGGAAGCTCGCGTCACCGTCACCGAGGATTCCGCCAATTCCATGACCTTCACCGGGCGCATCAAAATCCAGCCTGGTGCTGCCGTCAAAGTATCTTACGGCTTCGGCTATTTAGGCCGGCACTCCACCATCAATTTCTAAGACCCAATTCATGATAAAGACTTTCATTTCACTCCTCGCTCTAACAGTCGTACTTCAGGCCGAGGATCTCGATCTAGGCGCGCGTGTCCAACCATTGCCTGCCGCCAACCGGTTCGCAGAAGAGGGCTACTTCGTCTGGGGCGGCGCGCCAGTCAAAGGCGCGGATGGAAAATACCATGTCTTTTACTCACGCTGGGCGGTAAAATACGGCTTTGCCCCTGGTTGGGCCATTCATTCGGAAATCGCCTACGCGGTTGCGGATAAGCCGGCCGGTCCCTATCACCACGTCAATGTGGCCTTGCCACCACGCGGCATCAATCCCACCACCGGAACGAAATACTGGGATGCCGACGTCACCCACAATGCCAACGCCTTTTTTCACAACGGCAAATACTACCTCTATTACATGGGCAATTATGGCGACGGCAAAAGTTAACCGATCAAGTCACCGAACTTCTCACGCAGTATGGCAAGATCGATCTCATCTGGTTTGACGGCGGTAAAGGCGAGATTCCTAACACAGAAGTTCGCCGTCTCCAACCCGGAATCGTCATCAACAGCCGCAATGGCGGCAGCGGCGACTATGGCTGCACCGAAGGCCGTCCGCCCACCAATCGTTTCAAGGGATGGTTTGAGACCTGTGAAACCTGTTGGCCATCGAAGAAATGGTCCTACACCGAAGACGCCGGCTGGGACACCGCGCCGGAAGTCATCGCCGAACTCGTGGGCCTCCGGGCGTGGGGCGGAAACTTGTTAGCCAATGTCGGCCCGAAAGGCGACGGCAGATTGCCCGAGCAAGCCACAACTGCGATGCAGGAAATGGCGGACTGGATGAAACACAGCCGCGAGTCAGTCATCGGTGCCGGCCCAGGGCCGTTTCCTGAATCGGTCAACGTGCCTGTCACTACCGGCAAAGGTGTAGCCTACGTTCATCTGTTGCCGGGTTTTAAAGATGAAGTGATTTGGGAAAACGCACCGCGTCCGGAAAAGGCGTTGCTCCTGCGAACGCAAGAGCCGGTTTCCTTCCAATATGAGGAGGGGACACTCCGGCTCACGCTGCCGGCGAGTGCTCGGACACAGAATGACGACGTGGTGAAGCTCATCTTGGCGACCTGATCCTTCCTCAATCCTGTTATTAAAATGAAAAGAACAATCATGAATCACACACTCACCAGCCTTCTGGCACTGGCGTTGACACTGACAGCCACACTGCACGCCGCTGAACCGCGACCTGAACAATCGTCGGCGATGCGGCTCCACTTGCTTGGAGCCATCGAGAGCAGCCTGGATGCAATCCCGCTGGGGAACGGGTTGAGTGGCGGCTTGCTCTGGGGTAGTGGCACGAATGTTTTTCTTTCGCTGGATCGCGGTGATTTGTGGGATCTGCGGCCGCATCCGATTTACACCAACACCGCATTTACCTATGGAACCGTGGTGGAAATGGCGCAGGCGAAACGCACCGATGAGTTGAACAAGAAATTTGCAAAATCAAACAAGTTTCCTACGAAAGTTGCCGGTGCGCGCCTCGTCATCGAACTGCCCGGTGGTGTCACGGTTGACGGCTTCTCGCTGGATTTGCAACGCGCGCTGGGTACTGCGGAATTAAAGGGTGCGTCCGCGATTGACTGTTTCTTCAGCGACACCGACCCGGTTGCGATGGTGAAAATTCCCGGTGCGCGTCCGGCCTTCAAACTTGTCGGCAATCCCAGCTTCAAGAATGAATTGAGGCTAACGGATGCAGATGTTAAAACCACTGCGGACAGTTCCTCGCTGGTGCAGAAGGTTGGTGCCAATTCCAGTTTCGCCATTCACGTGCAGGCGAAGCGGCTGAAAGACGAGACTGTTCTCGCCATCAGCATCGTCACCAGTCGCGACGATAAAGATCCACTCGCGTTGGCCCGCAAGCGGACGGCTGCTGCGCTCGCCAAAGGCTACGAACCGCTGCAACAGGAGCACGAAGCGTGGTGGTCCAAGTTCTGGGCGAAGTCGAGCGTGCAGGTTCCCGACCCGGCGATTCAGTTGCAATACAATCTGGTGCAATACTTCTACGGTGCCGCCTCCCGCCAAGGTTCGCCGCCAATCCCGCTGCAAGGCGTCTGGTCCACTGACAATGGTAAAATTCCGGCGTGGTTCGGCGATTATCATCACGACCTGAACACGGAGTTGACCTATTGGGCCTATCTGAACTCCGGGCGCTTCGATCAGGGATTGAGCTTCATCGATTTCATGTGGTCGCTCAAGCCGGTGCATGAGGAATTTGCGCGTAAGTTTTTCGGCGTTCCTGCCGGCCACCTCGTGCCGGGCGTGATGGCGCTGGATGGCAAGCCGATGGGAAGCTGGTTTCAATACACGCTCTCGACCACGATGGGCGCGTGGGTGTCGCAGAGTTTCTATCAGCACTGGCGTTACACGATGGACAAGGCGTTCCTGGCGGAACGAGCCTATCCGTATTGCGCTAGCATCGGCGAGGCGCTGCTAGGGCTGATGAAGCCTGATCCGAAAACAGGCAAACTCAAGCTGCCGTTGTCAACTGCGCCGGAAATGCACGATAACAAGCAGGCCGCTTGGTTCACTCCGAACAGCAACTGTGATCTCGCGATCCTCCGCTGGTTGTTCGCCGCCAACGCGGAAATGGCCACCGCGCTTGGTCGCTATGACGAGGCGAAGAAATGGAAGACCACGCTGCTGAACCTCGATGACTTGGCCGTCGAAGGCGAGGCCGGGGCGTTGCGCCTGTCGTCTGACGAATCCCAGACCACATCGCATCGGCATTTCTCCCATCTCCTGGCGATCTATCCGCTGGGCAACCTGAATATCGATGGAACCGACCGCGACCGCGCCATCATTGACGCCTCGCTCCAACAACTGGACCGGTTAGGCAACAGTGGATACTGCGGCTACTCGCATGCTTGGCTGGCCTGCATGAGGGCACGCGCGGGCCGACCGGAGCAGGCGCTGAAGTCGCTTCAACAATACATGGCTTTCACGACCCGCAGTGGCTTTCACTGCAACTGGGTCAAGAGGCCCGTCGTCACGCTCGAAGGGAATTTCGCCGCCGGTCAGGCCGTGCATGAAATGCTCCTGCAAAGCTGGGGTGGCAAACTGAGGATTTTTCCGGCAGTTCCCGGTCAATGGAAAGATGCCGCCTTTGAAAATCTGCGCGCCGAGGGCGGCTTTATCGTCTCCGCCCGACGCGTGGCTGGCAGGACCGTGAGCGTCACGATCACGGCGACCGTTGATCAAAGTTTGCAACTCATCAACCCATTCGGCGACGTTGCGTTCAAGGCCGACCGCGAGATCGCGCGGGATGGCAATCTGATTCGCTGCGACCTGAAAGCGAATCAAACTTTGAAACTGTAACCATGAAAATCCACCACCCCATCATCACTCTTCTCGCCGCCCTGCTGCTGGTGCCGCTGGCATCCCTGCACGCTTTCAATGTGGCCAATCCTCGTTGTGAATACCTTGCCGATCCACTCGGCATCGACGTGGCGAAGCCACGTTTGAGCTGGGTGATCGAATCCGATCATCGCAGTGAATACCAAAGCGCCTATCAGGTGCTGGTGGCGTCGAGCAAGGAACTGTTGGAGAAGAATAAGGGCGATCTTTGGGATAGTGGTAAGGCGCCCGCTCCGGCTTGCCACGGACAGCGAATGGCGCTGTAAGTCTAGCGGCCGCAGCCTGCTTGGTCCCTGGCTTTGGAACAAAATGGGTGGGGAACAGGTGGATGCACGTCAGGACGACGCACACTGGGCCGATCCGGAAGTAACCAACGGTAATTGGTATCCGGTCAAAGAGGTTGCTGCGCCCGCGATTCCAGCCGATGCCCAGAAGTGTCCGCCCATGCGCGTGCTAAAAACCATACCAGCGATTTCCTGCACCAAACTCGCTGACAGGAAATATCAGTTGGATTTCGGAACCGAGCTTACCGGTTGGCTCAAGCTGCGTGTGCGCGGGCAGGCGGCAGGCGGCACCATCACTCTCCAATACGCCGACAAACTTGATCGCCTGCAGACCTACAGTCAGATGGATCGCTTCATTTGCGCAGGCAAGACAGGAGAAGAGTTTTGTTCGAAGTTCAACTACCACGGGTTCCGTTGGGCGATTATCGAGGGACTTGCTCGGGCACCGGAACTTGCGGATGCAGAGGCACAGGCAATCGGCGCGGACTTTGAAGCGCGGGGTGATTTCGAATGTTCCAGCGAACTGCTCAACCGCATGCATCAAGTGAATCTCTGGACCATTCGGTCTCTGAGCCAATGCGGGTAACTGTCGGACTGTCCGCACCGGGAACGTCTGGGTTACGGTGACGGCCAGGTGTCCATCGAGAGTTGCATGATGAATTACATGATGCAGCCGTTCTATGACAAATGGTCCGCCGACTGGTGCGACGAGTCGGATCCTGAAACCGGCTATATACCTCACTCCGCCCCGCAAGGAATTGGCGGCGGTGGCCCGCCGTGGGGCGGCGCGGCGCAAGCCCTGACCTGGCGGAATTATCTCTATTATCAGGACAGGTCGCTTCTCACGCGGAACCTCGAAGCCTGTCGCCGTCACATCGCGGCCATTGAATCTCACGCGAAGGATGGCATCGTCCGCAACTTAGGCGGAACCGGTGCGGGTTTCGTCGGCGATTGGGTTGCGCCGGGGCGCGGGATGGATGTCAACAACCGGCCACCCGCAAATGCGGCGGCGCTGTTTAACGACTGCTATTTGATCTATCTGCGCGATCAATGGGCGCAAATGGCCGATGTCCTCGGGGGGCACGACGAAGCGAAGGCCTGCCGCGCGGAATCGGAGCGCCTTCGGCCGCTGATCCACGCCGCATTTTATGACAAAGACAAACAGCTCTACGCGCTTGACGAGCAATCCTATTATCTGATGCCGCTCATGACCGGCGTAGTGCCCGAGGAACTTCGTCCGGCCATCCTGAAATAACTGGAGGAGTGCATTCGGATCACGCGCAAGGGCCACCTCGATACCGGCATGCTGGGAACCTACTTCCTGATGAATTACCTTACGAAGATCGGCCGCAACGACCTTTTGTGGTTGGTCGTAAACCAAAAGGACTACCCCGGCTGGGGATTCATGATCGAGCAAGGTGCCACGACTTGGTGGGAACAGTGGAACGGCTACTGGTCACAGATCCATTCGTGCTTCACCTCCTTGGATGGCTGGTTTTATCAAGGCCTGGCTGGCATTCGTCCTGACGAATCGGGACCCGGATTCAAGAAGATCATCATCAATCCCGCTGTGGTTGGCGACCTGACCTGGGTGAAGTGTCATCACGACTCCATCTACGGCCGCATTGTTAGCAACTGGAACATCAAGGGGCAAAAGCTGATGATGGAGGTCACAATCCCTGCTAACACCACGGCGACTGTGCATGTGCCTGCCAAGGAATCCGCTGAAGTGACGGAATCCGACACACCTGCTTCCAAAGTGAAAGGTGTGAAATTTCTGCGTATGGAGAATGGCACTGCCGTCTATGCCGTCGGCTCGGGAACCTACAAGTTCCAATCCACAATGTCAGAAACCATCAAATGAAACACGCATGTAGAAGGATGCTCACATGAGCCGACTCTCCTCCTTCACTCTAGCCGCCGTGCTGTTGATGCCGCTCCCACCTCTCCCGTGCAGGTTGAACAAACCGCCAACCGCACCGCTGATGCCCTGGTTTCTGTCATCCGCATCGATTTGTAATCGACCACATTCATCATGAAGAAAGCCATCAGCATTCTTGTCCTGCTAACCGCCGTCGTTGCTGACGCCGCTGTTAGCATTCACGTTTCACCTTCGGGCAACGATGCGAATCCCGGCACGTCAGACGAACCTTTGGCGACACTGACCGCCGCGCAGACGCAAGCCCGCCCAGCGGCCCGCGAAAGCCAACCCCTCGCTCCCACCCTGACTCAGGCACCCGCAAGCCCGCCTGCCGCGCCGGTGGCTGCTGCGCCGCTGGCCGGGGCTAGCGCAGCGGACTTAGCCGCCGTGGCGAAGGCAGGCGAGCGGCGTGAGGCTGACCTCGGAGGCGGAGTGAAGTTGCAAGTGTGCGGGATTCCGGCGGGGGCTTTCAAGATGGGCGACAGCATTTTCTCAAATGAGCCCCTCCGCGGTTTCAATGAGAAACCCCACTATGTGACGCTAACCAAGCCGTTCTGGCTGGGTCGCACGGAAGTGACGCAGGCGCAGTGGGAGAAGGTCATGGACAGCAACCCGAGCCATTTCAAGGGCGCGGAGCTGCCGGTGGAGACGGTGAGTTGGAACGACGCGTCCGACTTTTGCAGGAAGCTGACCGCAAAAGGCTTGTTGCCTGCCGGGTGGCATTGGGCGCTGCCGACGGAGGCGCAGTGGGAGTATGCGTGCAGGGCGGGTGCGTTCGCCAGGAATTTGAACGCGATGGCTTGGTATCCAGACAACAGCGGCAACAAGACCCATGCGGTGGGGACCAAGACGGCCAACGCCTGGGGCCTGAATGACATGTTCGGCAACGTGTCGGAGTGGTGTGCGGATTGGTATGCCAAATACCCCGTTGACGCAGCGACAGATCCTACCGGGCCTGACATTGGCTCGGACCACGTGACGCGCGGTGGCTCTTGGGAAGGCGTCGGCACGAAAGACAGCTCGTTCTCCCGCGGCTGTGACGCGCCTGACTACCGGGACCTCAGCATAGGCTTCCGGGTGGCCGCAGTTCCAGGGGAGTTGGTGGCCGCAGTTCCTCGGGAGGTGGTGGCAGTCGAGCTGCTGGCCCAGTGCCTGCCCGCGGCGTTCGCCCGGAACACCCAAGCCCCGGATCCCCAGGCCTCGCCCCATGACGCTCCATCCATCCCGCTCCGGAACCGCAGCGTCCTGCTCGAAGGAAACCTCGGTGAGCACCGCGACTTCAAGTTCGACCTCACCGGTGCGGGGCCGAATTACGAATCGTACACGATCATGGACGATGGCATGGGGATCGAAATGATCTACACCCTCACCGAAACCGAAAACGGCCTGGAGGTGGGGTATCATCTCGGCACACAGGCGAAGATCACCGACAGC
>CANBTO010000087.1 GCA_947372405.1 Verrucomicrobiaceae bacterium | reverse complement strand
GGCACCCGCCTATTATCCAAATTGGTCGAAATCTTGTCCACAGTCGTCTCCACCCACCCCATACCCCGCTGGGAGAAGACGGATTGGAGGTGGCTTTCGAAGAGGGCGCGGGCGTTTTGGAGGTTCTTTTCGGCGTTGGCTTTGGCGGTGGCGATGCCCTCAAACGCTTCGTCGAGCAGGCCGACGATCCGCTGCTGTTCGGTGAGCGGGGGTATGGGAATTTCCGTATTTTTGATTTTTATCTGCGAGATATTTGGCTGGGCGTTGCCGGTTGCTTGAGCGACCAGTTCATCTTTCTGAGCGAGCAAGAAGTAGAACAGAAATTCAGGAACGAACTTCTCGTTTGGAAAGATTCCGCAAATCGCTTGGTTCGTTGCAGCTTCAAACCGCAGGATTCCAACTTGTCCCGCTGTAGCTCCATACATTGCGACCAAGACGGTGTCCTTTGGGAAAAGTTTTGCAGCAGAGTTTTCAAGCCCTGCTTTCGTGATGAAGTTCTTCGCCTCACGCACATTTCCTTGAGCTACCTCGCCGCTAACAAGCCATGGAATTTTGCCGCCTTGATAAAATTCCTTTCGCGAACTCAACGGCGTCCCTCCAGAGCCTGTTTTGCAGACATCACCCAACAGTTTCCAAGACCACCCCTTCTTCATAACAGCGCCTTGATGGATTTCAGAACCTCCGCGCTTTCCTTATCCAGCGCGGCGATTTCCTTCATGATGACCGCCGGGCTGCGGTGGGTGATTTCCTCGCCGCCGTCCGGGTTTTTCACGGAGAGATCGCAGGTTTTCGGATCGATGTCTTTCACGTCCACGCTCCAGCTCTTCGGCGAGTCGGCAAAGGTCTTCTGCCGGTCAATGAAGTCAGCGAGGTCGGCGTCGTTGAGCGGGTTGGTTTTCCCCATGTTCCGGCCGGGGTCGAGCTGGTAGAACCAGACCTTGCGGGTGGGCGCGCCTTTTTCGAAAAACAGCACCACGGTTTTCACGCCCGCGCCCTGGAAGGTGCCACCGGGGCAATCGAGCACGGTGTGGAGATTGCAGTTCTGCAATAACAGTTTCCGCAGGCTGACGGAGGCGTTGTCCGTGTTGGAGAGAAAGGTGTTCTTGATGACGATACCGCCGCGGCCTCCGGCCTTGAGCAGGCGGATGAAGTGCTGGAGGAAGAGGAAGGCGGTCTCGCCGGTGCGGATGTGGAAGTTTTGCTGCACTTCCGGCCGCTCCTTGCCGCCGAAGGGCGGATTGGCGAGAATGACGTCATACTGGTCCTTCGCCTGCACGTCTGCGAGATTCTCGGCGAGGGTGTTGGTGTGGATGATGTTCGGTGCCTCGATGCCGTGCAGGATCATGTTCATGATCGCAATGACGTAGGCGAGGGACTTCTTTTCCTTTCCAAAGAAAGTCTTTGTTTGGAGGATGGTCAGGTCCTTCGTGGTGAGTCTGGTCCCATGGGACTTATCGGACCTATGGGACATATATTCGAAGGCCTCGCAGAGGAACCCGCCGGAGCCGGCCGCGCCGTCGTAGATGGTCTCGCCGATCTTGGGATCGACGACCTTGATGATGGCGCGGATGAGCGGGCGCGGGGTGTAATACTCGCCGCCGTTGCGACCGGCATTGCCCATGTTCTTGATCTTGGCCTCGTAGAGGTGGGAGAGCTCGTGTTTCTCGGTCTGGGAGAGGAAGCGGAGTTCGTCGATGGGCTCGATGATGTCGCGCAGGTTGTAGCCGCTCTGGATGCGGTTTTTGATTTCGGAGAAGATTTCGCCGATCTTGTATTCGATGGTGTTCGGTCCGCTGGCCTTGGCCTTGAAGCCCTGGAGGTAGGGGAAGAGCTGGCGGTTGACGAAGTCCAGCAGGTCGTCGCCGGTGAGGGCGTTGTTGTGATCGAGCTTGCCGGACTTGTCCTTGGGCGCGGCCCAGCTTTCCCAGCGGTAGGGCTTGTCGATGATGTGGGTGTATTTCCTGCCCTCCAGCCGGGCCTCGGTGGCCTTGTCGTGCTCCAGGGCATCGAGGTATTTCAGGAAGAGCAGCCAGGAGGTCTGCTCGGTGTAGTCCAGCTCGCTGGAGCATCCGGCGTCCTTGTGGAGGACGTCATCGATGTTTTTGAAGGCTTGTTCGAACATGGGCGGTCGGAGAGAGGAGCGGATGGGAACTTCTTTGAAACGAGACTAACGGGTCCGGGTTTGGCTGGAAGGAGAAAAGCGAGGGTTTCCGTATGGCAGTGGCATTCCCCTCTCACCCGAAGAAGTCCATCTGGACGTCCTCCCGCGGGTCCTCGAAGCGAACGCCGACTCCTAACAGCCTGACCGCGCGGTTGCCGCTTCGTTTCCATGCCTCGGCGAGAAGCTCTTCGAAAACCATGTGGTCCAGCGTGTGGAAGGCGCGCTCGGCGGTGGTGCGGTCGAAGTCCGCGAACTTGAGCTTCACCACCAGCGAGCGGATGACACGGTCCGAATGTTTTGCTGCCAGATCCTCCGCGAGGCCCTCGATCATGCCCCGCATCGGCGGGATGAGCGCGGGCAGGACGGGGATGTTTTCGGAAAAGGTGGTTTCGCTGCTGAGCGACTTGCGGGTGCGGTCGGTGTTGACCGGGCGCTCGTCGATGCCGCGGCAGAGCTGCCAGAGCTCGAGTCCCCATTTGCCGAAACGGCGTGCAAGCTCGATCTGGTCGAGCTTCTGGAGATCCGCGCAGGTCTCCACGCCGAGGGCCGATAGTTTCACGCGCATCTTGCCGCCGACTCCCCACAGCCGGCCGACGGGCAGCGTGGTGATGAAGGCCGGGATTTCCTCCGGCTTTACTTCGAACTGGCCGTTCGGTTTCCTCATGTCCGAGGCGATCTTGGCGATGAGCTTGTTAGATGAGATGCCGGCGGAGGCGGTGAGCCGGGTTTCCTCGAAAATCTGTGCGCGGATCTCGCGAGCGACGGCCGCTCCGCCGGACTGAAGGTGGGAGACATCGAGGTAGGCCTCATCCAGCGAGAGCGGTTCGATGATTTCGGTGAAGCGCCCGAAGATCGCGCGGATTCCCGAGCTGACGGCGCGGTAGGCGTCGAAGCGGACGGGAACGATCTTGAGATGCGGGCAGAGCTCCAGCGCCTTGAACACCGGCATGGCGGAACGGCAGCCGTATTTGCGCGCCTCGTAGTTCGCGGTGGTCAGCACGCTGCGGCGGTCCTTGCCCGCCACCGCGAGGGGTTTGCCGCGCAGCGATGGATCGTCGCGCTCCTCGATGGCCGCGTAGAAGCAATCCATGTCGATGTGGATAATTTTCCTCATGAGCCGTGTCGCCGGGATTGTCCCGATCCACGCGGGCGGGGGAAGAACCGATTCCAACTACGCGATCAGGGGATTGTCTTGGTGCCGCATTTCATGGAAAAATGTCCGCGCATTCACATGTCGTCCCCCCGCCGAGAGAATAATTTCGATCTGATCCGCCTGCTGGCCGCCGCACAGGTGGTGCTGGCGCATGCGATCGGCCACACGGATCTGGTGAAACAGCTCTCGCCCCCGGGCAGGCAGGCTTTCGAGGCGTTCAAGATGCTTCCTGGCGTACCGGTGTTTTTCGTGATCAGCGGCTTCCTCATCGTACAGTCATTCGAGCGTGATCCGTCGGACCTGCGGGGGTATTTCTGGCGGCGCGGCCTGCGGATCTTTCCCGCACTTTGGGTCTGTCTGGCCGTCACGCTTGCAGCGCTGGGAGTATTCGGTTTCCTCCACGCGGACTTCGTGTTTTCCAAAACCTTCGCGGCCTGGCTGGCGGGCCAGGTTTCGTTTTTCCAGTTCTACAACCCGGACCACTTCCGCGGATTCGGCATCGGTGTGGCGAACGGCGCGCTCTGGACGATTACGGTGGAGCTTCAGTTCTACGCCTTCGTCCCGTTGTTCCACGTGCTGAGGAAAGGCGGGGGAAAACCCGTGGCCATTCTAACAACAGCGATGTTCCTCGTCTCCTTCGCGGCATACTGCGTGATGGACCACAAGGTCAACGGCCGGGGCGGATTCACGGCGGCACCGCTCGTTTTCAAGCTCCTGCACGTCACGCTCGTCCCCCACCTCTGGATGTTCATGCTGGGCATCCTGCTCCACTGGAATTTCGCAATGCTGCGCAGATGGCTGGAAGGGAAGGCGCTTTGGTATTTCGCCGCCTACGCGCTTTTCATGACGGCTGTCCAAACGCTGATAGGTTTCCGCTCGGTCCCCTACTATCTCGCCTACCTTCCGTCCCGCACGCTGCTCGCGCTCTGCGCCATCTCCGCCGCCTTCAGCGCGCCCACGCTGTCGCGCAGGCTGCTGCGCGGCACGGATCTTTCCTACGGCACCTATCTCTATCATTCGGTGGTCATCAACGTGCTCGTGCAACTCGGACTGCTGGCCTCCCTAACAGCACTGGCCTACGTCTTCGCTGCGTCCATCGCGCTCGCGCTGTTGAGCTGGCATGCCATAGAGAAACCGGCGCTCTCGATGAAATCCCGCCGGCCAGGCCTACCGTGGACAAAGGGTCCGGAGCCCGTGAAATCCGTCTGAGCGCGGTATCCTCAACGCGCTGCCGATTGCAGCGGCGTGTCGAGCATCCACTGGACGGCCATGTCGAAGTCCGATTGGAAGCGCGGACCGGCTCCGCCCATGTCATGCGGCGCGCTGGGAATCGTCACCACCTTGTGCGGTGTCTCCGGACCGAGCGATTCGATCCACTTGACGTCATCCATGACATCGAGCGCGGCGGCGAACTGCACGACGCGGACGCCCTTGAGGCCGGAAGCGAGATCGACCAAGGCGAAGGTGTCCGGCCCGCTGGGATCGAGGCCTAACAGGTCGGAGGCGGTGATGCCATACCGGCTGCGGTCGCCGGGAGCGGCGGCAAGCACGCCGACGAGGTGTTTTTCCCGGTCCGTGCTTGCTGCGGCGGCGAGCGACCATTCCGCGCCGGTGGACCATCCGGTGAACCAGACGGGACTTTCGGCAGGCATGCCCGCGCGTTTTCTAACAGCAGCCACCGCGGCATTGAAGGACTCCGCAAGCTGGGCTTGATTGAACTTGCGGGTGTCCGCGAATTTCCGGCAGTCCCAGCCGCCCACCGCGAATCCGGAGGCGGCGAGATGGCGGGCCAGCGGCTCCTCGAACTGGTTGGACCAGCCGCCGTCACCGGTGGCGACGATGACGATGCCCTTCGGGTCCTTGGCGGGATAGTAGGTGGTCTGGAATTTTCCGGTGGATAGTTCGAGGGGCAGCACCTCGGCGGTGGTGCTGGTGAATCCACGGGGCATCACCAGGTGATAGATGAACCACAGGATCGGTAACAGGAACAGGATCTGGATGACGAGCAGGGCGCGCCGGAGGATGACTCGTTTGGACAAGGTCATGATTGGTTGGGAACAACGGGATCGGCTTCCGGTTGCGGAGTTTTGGGAGTGGATTGAATCTCCCGCCGCGGGCGGAGGGATGGTTTACCGATCAGCGCCGTGATGTCCAGTATGGCCGCGGGAAGATCCCAGGCTTTGGAGATGGCGAGATAGCGCGGCTGCCAGACGGGCTGGAACTTGCACTTCCACGCACGCAGTCCGTTGAAGTTGTAAAACGCCTCACCCTTGTCGTAGATCAGCCCGCCGATGCGGTTCCAGAGCGGAGCCAGGCGGTGATCGACCAGCCCCGAGAGCGGCGCCATGCCGAGGTCGAACCACTTGTATCCCTGTTCCTTGCCCCACAGCATCAGGCTGACAAACAGGCAGTCCATCACACCGTTGGGTGCGTCCGTGGAATGGCGCATCAGGTCGGTGGAAAGTTCGTCCTTGCCGTTACCCGGCCAGACGTTTCCGAATGCCACCACGCGGCCGTAGATGATCATCACAGCTACAGGCAGGCAG
This sequence comes from Verrucomicrobiaceae bacterium, assembly GCA_947372405.1. Next base: position 6,628 of record CANBTO010000087.1, on the reverse strand, counting down.
CGGATATAGTCGTCATCGAAGCGCCCGAGTGAAAAACCTTTTTCCTTGGCGTTGTGGTGCGCCAGCCATTCGTCGGACACGGCCTTGAGCTCACCGAGGCGTGCCGCGACCACGTCGGGCTGCCAGATTTCGAAGCGCCACTCCTCGCGCTCCATGCGGTTCATCACCTTGCGGAACTTCTTCATGGCAGACGACGAGAGATCGAACGTTTCCAGCGGCACCATCGCCTCCTCGCCGAGCTTGTAGATGCGCAGGCCCATCTCCACGCACACCGGAATCATCGACGCGCCCACCTGATAGAACGCGACGCGCATGCCTTCGTCCTTCGCCTGCTCGACGAAGCGCCAGTAAAGTCCCTCGAACTTCTCCTCGTTGCCCACCGGATCGGCCAGCGCCACACGCGTCCTGCCCTGGTCGCCATACATCAGGAACGCGCTTTGCTCGTGGTTGAAGAGAAAATCCTTGTCACCCACCAGCGCCAGCGCGCTGCTGCAACGCGGCGTCCGCTCGACCATCTCCATGATCTTCGATCTCTCCGGCAGCGGCTCGCGGGCGCGCGGCGGAGCCGGGCGAAACCACTGGAGCAGCGCCACGAACACCAGGATCAGTGCGCTGCCCGCCATGCCACGCAGCAGACGCGAGGCATCGTTGTCGAACGAGTATTCCCACCAAAGATCGTTGCCATATTCCACCTGGCGGCTCGAATAAAACCCGAACCACACCGCCAGCCCGACGATGGCCAAGAGCAATCCCCACCACTGGAGCGAGAAGCGCCGCGTCCAGATGCCCGCGTGCCGGTGGAACTTCGCGCGGAACGGCAGTAGCGCCGCCAGGAATACCACCAGCACGATGGACTCCTCCCAGTCGAAGCCCTTGAGCAGCGAAAACACAATGCCGCCCGACGCCATCACCACCGCAATCCACCACGCGGCATGCACCCGGCGCAACAGGCCGCTGGCCACGATGATCATCACCGTGCCCGCAATGCTTGAGAGGAAATGCGAAGCCTCTACGAAGGGCAGCGGCACGAACTCCTCTAACACCTCCCGCCGGCTGGCCAGCATCGGCGTGTTGGCGGACAACATCAGGATGAAGCCGCCCGCCAGCGCGCTCATGCCGGCGAGCCGTGGCGCGATCGCGGACCACGCCTTGCCGGTACCACTCACCGTGATTTTCGCCCAATGCCGCTTGGCCCAGATTTCCCGGCCGCTGACCGTCGCCACGGCGATCACGAAAGGCACCAGATAGTAGGTGAGCCGGTATGTCAGCAAGGCACCGGCCATCACCGCGCCGGGCACAATGTCCCCCGCCAGCTTGCTGATGGACAACTCCACCACCCCCACCCCGCCTGGCACATGGCTGGCCGCGCCGAGCGCCTGCCCTACGGCCGTCACCGCAAGGAAGGGAACCGTTGGAACCGCCAGCGGCAGGAAAACCCGCAGCGCCAGCCCCGCCAGCAGCCAGTCCACAGAGGAAACCACCGTCGCCATCATCAGGATCCGCCATGGTGGCAGGAAACCCAGCCGCTTCCCGCGAAATCCAGTCACCGAAAGGACGACGAGTGCCGCGCAGCTCAGAACCAACAACACGCCGGTCAAGCGCCCCATGGACTCAGGCAACCAGTCCAATTCAGGGGGCGACCAGCATAACAAGACCCCGGCCAGCAGCGCGTGGCCCAGCCAGCCGGCCACCAGCAGGAAACCCGTCAGTTTGGCGATCTCGGTTCCGTCCAGTCCATACTGGCCGTAAAACCTCAAGCGAATGGAGCCGCCGCCGAGGATCGTGCCGCCGCCGTTCATGCTGAACGAACTGGCGATCAACGCCGTGCCCATCACGCTGCCGACCGGCAGCTTGCGTTTCAGCCAATGCAGCGCCACCAGGTCCAGCGACGCGTTGCAAAGCAGGCTCAGCGCCGTCAGCAGCATGGCCAGCACCACATGCCAGGGCCCGATGAGCCGCAGCGCTCCGCTCAATGAAGTCAGCTTTCCTCCCCATTCCTGGTGCAGCGAATACACCGCCCCGGCAAGCACGGCCAGCCACAGGAATGGTGCGACCATCCCGAACAGCTTTTTGATTTTTTCAAGTTTGATGAAATCAAGCATGATCCCAAATCATGGAACGGATAGATGCGAGCGGGTCGGACGCAACCGTCTTTCCTTGTAAGCTGTCAACTCCAATAACGTCAAGGTTTGGCGTATTTTTCAGGTAATTCACGTGGCAATACTTCAGGCCGGGTTTCCCATTCAGGCGATCCGCACCGGCACCGCCTCGCAGACCTGCCGCCAGCCCGGAAAATTCCATTGGTTGGGAAATCCCGCACATTGCGAGGGTTTCACCTGGTGGATCCGGCAGGCGTTCCCGTCCAGCATCACGCACTCGTGGTTATCCTTCTCGACGAGCGAGAGCCCCTGCCGGTTCGAACGCAGACGGGTGAACCGCTCGATGAACTCCGCCTCCCCAAGCCCCAAGAACCCGGCGATCGGCGCGATCTCGTCCTCCTCGAGCCGGACATCTCCCGGCCACCGGCAGCAGGCGGTGCAGCGCTGGCAGACGTAGTGAACGCCCGGCTCCAGAACGGTCCCGCGGTTGCCCGGGCTGCCGTGGTCTTTGGACGGGACGGTCACGGTTCGAGCCGGCGGTATTGGTAGTTCACGCGACTCAGGAACCAGCGCCACTTCGCGCCGGGCCTGCCGTTCTCCATCAGAAAGTGCGGGCAGTTCTTGTTAGGCGGGTGTTTTCCCAGCCGCGGCCAGTGATAGTGAGGCACCACGTTGCCCAGCGGAATGCCGTTGCGCTTCATCAGCACGGCGGTGAGCTTCGCCGTGCGCTCGATGGTGGCCGCCAGATTGCCGCCGCGGTTCTCGCACATCTCGATGCCGATCGACAGGCGGTTGCCCGGCCCATGGAAATCCGCGTGCTCGCCCTGTTCGTTGGTCGGCATGTGCTGGATCGCCTGATGGTCGTCCACCGTGAAGTGCCAGATCAGGAAACCGATGCGGTTTCCCATCAGGGTCTTGGGCGAGCGGAGCGCGCCGTTCCTGAGGGCGATGGCGTGCTGGTGCGCGTCCGCCGTGTAGTTCTCCGTGCTGTGGATCGTGATGTAGCGGGGCGTCATCGGCCGCACCACCTTGCGGCCATAGGTTCCCGCACGGACCATCTCGGACTTCAGGTTCACCTCGTGCATCATGCCGGACATCGAAACCCCGCCAGGGGTTGAACCGCCTTGTGTGGGCGGATTGTATCTCGCCGGCGGGCTGTATGGGCTGTATGGACGGCACTGCGCACAGAGCAGCACACCAAAAACAGGCGCGAGTATGCGGAGTTTGAAATTCATGCGCCATGCCTTACCACGATTCGAACACGGCGGAAAAGCAAATCCGCAGGGATCCAAGTGACAAGGTGCCGAAGATTGACAGGCGCCCGCCCCGACCGCCATGTTAGGTGGCGTGAACGAAACTCCCGTCACGCGCAGGCCGCTGAAATCCCGAGGCACCGGCTGGGCAGCATTCTTCACGCGGCTCATGTTGCGCATCGGCTTGAAACCGAACCTCGTCTCGCTCGCCAGCATCGTTTGCGCGGCGGCGGCCGGTGGCGCGATGCTGCTGGCCTCATGCCAGCAACCGGCATGGGTTTTCTGGCTGCTCGCCGCACTCGGCGTCCAGTCGCGCCTGTTCTGCAACATGATGGACGGACTCCTTGCCGTGGAGGGCGGGCTGAAATCGCCCACTGGCGAGATGTTCAACGAACTGCCGGACCGCATCGACGATGCGTTGATCCTCGTGCCACTCGGCTACGCGGGTGGCGCGGACTGGAGCATCGCGCTTGGTTGGGCCGCCGCCTGCGGCGCGGTCGGCACCGCCTACATCCGGGCCATGGGCGCGGGCCTGACCGGCAGCCATGATTTCAGCGGGCCGATGGCCAAACCCCACCGCATGGCGGCCGTCACCATCCTCTGCATCGGGATGGTCGCGCTTGATCTAACAAACCAGCATCCGCCGTTGCTCATGTGGGGGCTGGCGGTGATCAACGCAGGCATCGCCCTCACCTGCTTCCGACGCATCCTGCACCTCGCGCTCGCCTTGAAATCCAAAGCAAGCCCATGAGCACCCGACTCCAATTCACCACCGACGACGGCTTGTCCCTGCACTACAAGGCGTGGAACGAGCAAAACGCATCGAAGGCGCTCATCCTGCTGCACCGCGGACACGAACACGCCGACCGCTGGGACACCGTCATCCCCGGCCTGACCATGCCGGACACGGCGATCTATGCGTGGGAGGCGCGCGGTCACGGCCAGTCTCCCGGCGAACGCGGCCATGCGCCGGGATTCATGCAGTATGTCAGGGACCTCGATGTTTTCTTCCATCACCTGCAATCGACCCATGGCCTGGTTCCGGAGCGCAGCGTGGTCATCGCCCACAGCGTGGGCGGAGTGATCGCCGCGACGTGGGTGCATGACTTCGCGCCGCGCATCGCCGGGCTGGTGCTCGCCACGCCGGCATTGGATGTAAACCTGATCGTGCCCGGCGCGCTGACCAGCATCCGGCTGATGGGGAAACTGAATCCCTCAGCCACGATCAAGAGTTATGTCAAGGGTTCGTGGCTCACCCGTGATCCCCATGCCGCGGCGGTTTATGACGCGGACACCGCAATCTCGAAGGACATCTCCGCGAGGATCCTCGTCGATCTCTTCGATACCGGGAAACGGGTGATCAGCGATGCCGCGGTGATGGACCGCCCGCTGCTGCTTTTCTCCGCCGGCGCCGACAAGGTGGTGAGGCGAGGCGCCATCGACGCGCTCTATCAGAACTACGGCGGCGAGCAGAAGGTTCATCTCCACCTCAAAGGCGCGCGGCACGCGGTCTTCCACGATCTGTGCCGCGACGAGGTGACCGGAGCCATCCGTCGCTTCGCGGAACGCTGCATTGCGAACTTCACGCCGCCGAGGCTGGAGGCGGACCTGTCAAACCCGGTGACCAACGCCGAATACGCGGAGTTGCTCAAACCACTGCCCTCCCCTTCCCTGCGCGGGCTCTCGTTCATCGTCCAGCGGGCGATGCTCGGTTCCCTGGGAAAACTCAGCGAAGGCATCCGCATCGGTCACGCCACCGGGTTCGATTCCGGCGAATCGCTCGACCACGTCTATCAAAACCAGGCGCGCGGCTCGCTGGGCCTCGGCAAACTCATCGACCGTGGCTACCTCGACGCGATCGGCTGGCGTGGCATCCGCCAGCGGCGCGAGTGCATGAACCAGGCGCTGCGTTTCACGCTGGCCCACGTGCGCGAGGCGAACCTGCCACGCGAACTGATGGACGTCGCCGGCGGCGCCGGGCGTTACCTGCTCGACATCCTCGAGGACCCCGACGCCGGCGCGGACCTGCACGTTCTTTGTCGTGATTGGAGCGAATCCGCGCTCGATACCGGACGTGCCACGGCGAAGGAACGCGGGCTTGATGGCCGCATCGACCACAAGCGCGGCGACGCTTTCGACGAGAGTTCTCTAACGGCTGTCACGCCGCAGCCGTCGGTGGCGGTGGTTTCCGGATTGTATGAGTTGTTTCCGGACAACGAGCGGTTGCAACGTTCGCTTCGCGGGCTCTTCGCAGCCGTCCTGCCGGGTGGCTGGTTGATCTATACCGGACAGCCCTGGCATCCGCAAGTGGAGGTGATCGCCCGCACTCTAACCAACCGCGACGGCAAATACTGGGTGATGAGGCGGCGGCCGCAGGGCGAAATGGACGCGCTGGTGGAGGCCGCGGGTTTCCGCAAGGAGAAACAATGGATCGACGACTTCGGCATCTTCACCGTGAGCGTCGCACGCAGGCCCGGCACATGAACAGGCCAGCCCGCGAAACCGGATTGTTATGGCCCGCGCTGTGGCGGCTCGCTCTCGCGGGCGGCACGTTCATCGGTGTGTATGGCGCATGCAACCGCATCACCGCCACCCGCCATGACGTGGCCACTTGGATGTGGGAATGGGAACGGCACATCCCGTTCATCCGCGAAATGGTGATCCCTTATTGGTCGCTGGACCTGTTCTTCTGCGGCGCGTTTTTCCTCTGCGCCAGCAGGGCGGAGCTGAACCTCCTGACCAAACGCCTCGTCGCCGTGACCTTGATCAGCGGGCTGTGTTTCCTGCTGTTTCCGCTGAAGATGGGACTGCCACGCCCTGAACCCGCCGGTTGGACGGCACCGCTGTTCCGCGCGCTGTATTTCAATGACATGCCCTACAACCTCGCGCCCTCGCTGCACATCAGCCTGCGCTCGCTGGTCTGGGTGTTCTACGGCGCGCATCTGACGGGCGGGTTGCGGAGGATGGTCAAGACCTGGTTCATGCTCATCGGACTCTCCACGCTGCTGGTGTGGCAGCACCATGTCATCGACGTGGCCACCGGATTTCTAACCGGATGGATTGTGACCGCGCTGGTACCGGACAGGCGGCAGACGCATACGCGGAATCCCTCGTTGAATCTCGCGGCGGCATATGGCGCCGGGACCCTGCTCTGCGCGGGGCTGGCGTTTCTCTGGTTCGGCTTCGCATGGCCTGCGGTGTCGCTGGGTATCTTCGCGCTGGCCTACGCCAGCGGCATGTCGCGTCTGTTAGGCAAGGAAAACGGCACGCTCTCGC
>CANBTO010000086.1 GCA_947372405.1 Verrucomicrobiaceae bacterium | reverse complement strand
TCGGCTACGTGGCCCTTGCCCGCAAGAAGCCGGACGAGGCATTGAAGATCTTCGACGACGCGCTGGAGAACCTGCCCGGCATGTCCCATTTCAAGGAGGCCTCCCTTGGCAAGCTTCAGGCGCTCGTCGATCTCGATCAGCTTGAAGCCTCCGAGAAACTCGCGCTCGCCATGGTGACGGACAAGACGTTTCGCGGCGAGACCTGCGGCAAGGCCTATCTGCTGCTCGGCAAGACCTACCGTAAGCAAGGCACCAAATCCGCCGGGGTTTCGGACGCTGTGTCCAAGGATCTGCTGAAGAAAGCCTACGCCACCTACCAGAGGGTTTACATCGCCTATCAAGGAACTCCCGATATCTGCGCGGAGGCATACTGGCAGGCATGGGAGACTGCAAAGGACCTGGGTGACGACACCCTCGCCAAGGAAACCCTCAAGGCCCTGAAAGAAAATCCGAAACTCAAAAACACCGAGCCCTTCAAGAAGGCTGCGGGAATCTCCGATTAACCATCCGATCCATGGCGTCATCATTTTCCATTTTCCAGTCCTGCCTGCTGGCTTGCGCAGTCATGGGTTCCGCCGCCGCGGACCCCGCACGTGTCGTTTTCCAAGGTGGCACATCCATTCCCGCCTCCGCCCTGATCCTACAGGGAACCAATCTCGTGGTGAACGCGGAGGTCGAAGGTTTCACCATCGGGCAGTTGTTTCCCCTGCAGACCGCGGACCATGTCTATGGAGACAGGCCGGCGGAAGTGAGTCAAGGCATGGCCCTGATCCTGATGGACAAGCCCAAGGACGCGCTGAAGCTGTTGGAGCCCTCGGTGGCCCGCCAACGCCCGACGGCGAAAATCTCCGGGAATTTCTGGCTCGAAGCCGCGCGAGGCGCGCTCATGGCATACGCACTCACCGGAAATTCCGCCAAGTGTTCGGAAATCGGCAAGGAGATCTCGGATGCGACGCCCGAGCCGGGAATCGACTCTTTCGTTTCCCTCGGCAAGGCGTTGCTCATGCCGGAAGCAACGAGGACCGAGGACCGGGTGTTGGCTCTGCGGGATTTGATGGCTGACGACAAGCCGGCCAACGTCTCCGCCTGCGCAGCCTACTTCATCGGCAATCTTTTCAAGGAGGACAAGAAGCCCCAGGAAGCCTTGGAGGCCTATCTCTCCGTGCCATGCCTCTATCCCACCGGCGGGCTGATCCTCAACGCCGGAGCCGAAGTCAAGTCCGCCGAACTGCTCACCGCGATGAGCCACCCAGGGGAGACTGAAGACCTGCTGAAGGTGCGCCGCGAGGAAGCCTTGGCCCTGCTGAAATCCGCCCAGCGTGTCTCCGCCGGAACCGTTCTGACCGAGGACATCAACAAGCGGCTTGAAAGTTTGAAGTAACCATACCAACCTCCTTTTTATTACTCCGCAACGACACACGATATGAAAAAAACCATCCACGCGGCTTTCTATTCCGCTCTCGTTCTTATCCCGATGACCGCCTACGCCGCGGGTGAAGCTCCAAAGGAAATCAAGAAGTCCTTCATCCAGGTCCTTGGGGACGGCGGATGGTGCATGTATCCCATCGGCATGTTCTCCGTGGCCACCGTCTGGCTCATCATCGACCTCTGGATCCGCACCAACAGCAAGAACATGACTCCCGAGGTTGATCTCCAGACCGCCCGCCAGGCGTTTCTCGCGGGTGACTATGTGGGCGCCTACGCCGCGATGAAGGCTGGCAGCAGCCCCCTCTGCCAGGTCGTCCGCGCGGCACTTGCTTCGATCGGTTTCGGCAAGGCCGCCACCGAGGAAGCGCTGATCTCGGAACTCGACAAGGTCAACTCCACCCTCCAGACGCGGATCAACTATCTCTCGGTTATCGGGGTTTGTACTCCCATGGTCGGTCTGCTCGGAACGGTCTCCGGTATGCGCGGCGCCTTCGCCAGCCTTGGAACCTCCGGCATCGGTGACCCCGCCGCGCTCGCCGGCCATATCGGCGAGGTGCTCATCGCCACCGCATCCGGCCTGTTCATCGCCATTCCGGCGTTCATGGGCTTCTACTTCCTGCGCAACAAGCTCCAGGCCGCCATCCACCACCTTCAGGAGGAATCCGAAAGCCTCTTCCGCAACGCTCCCTACGAATATCTCAAGGACGCGGACGTCGGCCAGGAAGCCACCTACGCGGCTCTCCCGAACTGGGTCACCGGTGGCGGCGAAGCCAGTGCCCTCCAAGGCTGAGTTTCCGGTCGTTAATTCCAACCCAAAAACCTTGAATCCATGGCTGGCGGCGGCGGCGGTAGTGAAAGCGGTGAACCGGAGTTCCAGATCGCTCCGATGGTGGACGTGTTGTTGGTGCTGCTCATCTTCTTCATGTGCATCACCTCCGCCGAGGTGTTGAAGGTGGACAAGGACATCAAGCTGCCCGTCTCGCCGAACGCCAAGCCCAAGGATCCCGAGATGGCCAAGCATGAGATCGCCATCAACGTCCGCTGGGATGCCACCACCAGCAAGGCCATCGTCAAGGTGGACGACATTCTTTACAAGGACCTCACCGCCGAACTGGTGCCCTACCTCAAGGATAAGGTGAAGGCGGACCCCAAACTCCGCGCCGTCGTGCGTGGCGACCGTCTTCTGCCCGCCATCGAGATCCAGCGCGTCATGAACATTCTGGGTGAGGGCGGCATGGCCGACATCTCGTTCTCCGCCTCCAACAAGTAGCCTTGAGATAAAGTCGCGGAAAATTCACCCAAGATTCCAACCCGCTCGCGCGTTCCATATCCACAGCAAGCCATCATGAGGAAAAAGCACAGACACAGGCAGTCGAACGAGGTCAATCTGGGTTTCCAGATCGCCCCGATGATCGATGTCGTTTTCGTCATCATGCTTTTCTTCATGGTGATGGCGGGTGCCGTCCAGAAAGAGAACTCCCACAACACCAAGCTGCCGGGAACCGTAGTCACGGAGAACAGCACCCCTCTGCCGGATGAGATCGCCATCCGCATCGAGGACGACGGCCAGGTCTATCTGAACGATGATCCCCTCGATACTCCGGAGGCCAAGCTGTTGCCGGAGCTCGCGAACAATCTCAACCAGCTTCGCCAGAGCAGCGAGGCGTCCAAATCCGAGGTGCTTGTCACCATCTACGCGAACGAGCAGGCCCATTACGAGCGCGTGATCGACGTGCTGGACGCTCTCAGCCGCGCCAAGATCGGAAATGTCACTTTCCAAGCCGGTGCTCCGGAGTAAGATTGGTCCAAACCCGATAAAACCATGGAAGAACAAGTCATTTACGAAGAAGTCGAACCAGCCGAAAGCCCAAAGCGCGGTATCTGGTCCAAGATCGGCGGCGGAGCGCTGACCTTCGCGGTCATCTTCCACGTCATCCTCCTGATCGTCGGCATGATCTGGATTTTCCAGATCATCCGCGAGCCGGAGAAGAAGGTGGATTTCATGCCAGGAGGCGAAAAAGGCGGCGGTGGAGAGCGCGCGGCGCAAACCAAGGTGCAACAGAAAAAGCGCTCGCAGATCACCCCCACCACCAATGTGAAGCGCGTCTTCGCTGAAGGTGCGACATCCACGTTTTCGATTCCTGATCCCGGAGATAATTTCGGTGAAATGTCTCCGCTGAGTTCCATGACAGGCGGTGGTATGTCAGGTGGTCTGGGTGGTTCGGGTGGTGGTCAGGGTTTCGGAAAAGGCTCCGGCAGTGGCAACGGCCTTGGTAACGGCACCGGCACCGGCAAGCTTTTCGGCCTGATCCCGGACACCATGCGGAAACGCTGTTCGAAAGAAGACCGCTTGGAGCGTCTGCGGGACAACGGAGGCACTCCTGCCTGCGAAGACGCCGTGGTCAAATCCCTGCGCTGGCTCAAGGGACACCAGAATCCCGACGGTTCATGGGGAAGCGCCAACAAGCCCGCGATGACCGGTCTCACCTTGCTCGCCTACTTCGGTCATTGTGAAACCCCGATCTCCGAGGAGTTTGGTGACTCCTGCCTGAAGGGCATCCTTTATCTGGTGGGCGAGGGCATGAAACACGACGGCAAAATGGCCTCGAATGAAACCGCCAACAGCTGGGTGTATGAGCACGCCATCGCCACCTACGCCCTTGGTGAGGCCGCTACCTTTTGCAAGGATTTGAAAGTGGAGGTGCCCTATCTCATGGACACCACCCAGAAGGCGGGCCAGTTCATCATCGACAACCAGAACAAGAACGGTGGCTGGGCCTACGCCTACAAGACGTACGACGGCCACACGGACACCTCGGTCGTCGGTTGGCAGCTCCAGGCGCTCAAGGCCTGCAGCCACACCGGCATCAAATACAATGGAATGAACAGCTCCGTGGACAAGGGACTCAAGTATCTCGTCAGCTGCCAGAATGAAAACGGTGGCTTTGGCTACGCAGGTCCGGGTGGTCCCGCTGGCAAAGGCAAGTTTTTCACCCTGACAGGAGTGGGTGTACTCTGTCACCAGATGTGGGGCAAGAACGGCTCCGAGGTCCGCAAAGGGGTGAAATACATCAAGGAAAACGCCAAGTTCGACTGGAACGGCGAGTCCTCCGATCTCTATTCCCACTACTACATGTCCCAGGCGATGATGCAGGCGGGTGGTGCCAACTGGGCTGACTACAACAATCTCTTCCGCGACCAACTGCTCAACAACCAGAATGCCGATGGCTCGTGGAAAGCACCCGCAGGCGCACTACACGGTGCTGGCGGCGATGTTTACAAAAACGCGCTCTGCACCTTGATGCTCGAAGTCTATTACCGCTTCCTCAACTCCACCGGCACTGGTGGTGGCATCCAGCATGGACCGAGGAAAATCTGACGACGGACGGAATCGATAAACACCGGTGCCTGCGGCCATAGGAAAGCGGTTGTTGCCGGGGCTTGCGTTGCTCCGGAAGACGGCTAGACTCCCACCACGTTCATGAAGTGCCGCCATTTCTCCGCCGCGGGGTTTTTGTTCACCGCGTCCATCGCTTCCGCCGCTACAGCCGCGGAAGCCACATCGGTGCCGAAACACGTCGATTTCCTGGAAGTCCTCGCCAAAGGAGGCGTGATGATGTTTCCCCTCGGCGTCATGTCGGTGATCACGGTGATCCTGGTTCTGATCTTCCTGCTCACCATCCGGCGCAACGTGATCGTCAGCGATCGTTTCATGAACACCGCGGAATCGATGATCAACAAACGCGACTATCTCGGCCTGATCGCCTTCAGCCACCGCCGCAACGAGTGCATGGCGCGCATCATCCAGAAAACCTTGGAGTTCATGTCCAGCAACCCGGGCATCCCTTTTGAAAACATCCGCGAGGTTGCCCAGACCGAAGGCTCCCGGCAGGCCGGGATGCTCACCTCGCGGATCACCTATCTCGCCGACATCGGATCGATCGCGCCGATGGTAGGGCTGCTCGGCACGGTGATCGGCATGATCAAGGCGTTCATCGAGATTTCCACCGGCGGCAAGCAGGGCGTGCGCGAAATGGGTCTTGCGGAAGGGGTTTCCGAGGCGTTGATCGCCACCGCCTGCGGACTTGCCATCAGCATTGTGGCGCTTGCCTGCTATTCGTTTTTCAGGGGAAAGGTCCAGAAATACATCGCCGAGCTCGAGGGCGCGGCCACCCATTTGATAGCGATGCTCCATGGCCAGTTCGAGCGACAGGCACCCCATCAATTCATCGCGCCCGCCTCCCGGGTCCGTGAGGACTACGCCATGCCCGTGGCATCACCGCTTGGCGGCGAGCGGCCCGACCTCCATGGAATCTAACGGACGGACCGGATGAAATTCGCGAGTCGCCAGCCACCGCCCATCGCCATGCAGTTGGCGCCGATGATCGACATCCTGCTGCTTCTGCTCAGCTTTTTCATCATCAGCTGGCAGTTCAATAAATCCGAGACCGAGCTGGACGTCGCGGTGCCCACCGCGCAGGAGGGGGCCGAACCGGAACAGCAGCGCGGCGAGATCATCATCAACGTGCTGGCCGATGGAACCGTCCGTGTCGAGGGGCTCACCGTGGACCTGCCCCAGCTCCACTCCAAGCTTTCCGCCATCGCCAAACAGTACAAGAACCAGCCCGTCCGCATCCGTGGCGACGGCAAGGTGGCCTATCAGAGAATCGTCGAGATCATCGACACCTGCCGCAAGGCCGGGATCTGGAACATTTCCTTCGCCACCCAGCGGCCTGCGCCCGCGGAGTGATTGTCTTGGCAAGTCCCCATGAAACGCGCAATGCTCACCGCAACTTGAAACGTCCGCTGGCACTTCTGTTACTTTCCATCTGCCCCGTGGCTGCGCAGGCCCCGCGTGCCGAGGCGGTGGACCCCGCGCTGGCGCAGGACGCGTCCAACGATTTCTTCCTCCGGGGCAAGAACCTCTACGACGCGGCGCAGGCGAGTACGGACCTGGCGAGCCGCCAGCAAAGCTATCAACGGGCAGCTCAGATTTTCAACGATTACATCACTTCGTTTCCGAACCATCCGAACGCCGAGATGGCTTGGTGGTATCTCGGCAACAGCTACTATCAGTCCGGCCAACCGGAAGACGCGAAGCGCTGCTTCAGCACGCTGCTGAACCGCTACGGCAAGGGCAAATGGGCCGCCGCCGCCGCCTACACCCTGGCTGCGGACCACTACAACAAGGGGGAATTCGCCTTCGCCGCGCCCCTCTTCGAGCGTTACGCGCAGAACGCCGCGAAACCCGAGGAAAAACCGCGCGGCTATTACTTCGCCGGCAACTGTTACCGGATGCTCGGCCGGGACCGCGAGGCGACCGGCGTATTCAAGAAGGTTGTTGAAGACCCCGCCGGTAGTACTTTCGCCCCCCAGTCAAAAGTCGCGCTCGGACATCTCGCGTTGAACGCCGGCAAGCTGGAGGAAGCTCTCGCGCAGTTCGAAGAGGTGGTGGCCGCTCCATATGTGCCCAAGGTCCGCGGCGAAGCGGCACTTCACGCGGCCCTCACCGCCACCAAGCTCAGCAGGACGGATCTCTCGGACCGCTATCTCTCCATGATTCTACGCACTCCGGGCATGGAGGATTTCCGGGCGGACGCACAGACCGCGCTGATGGGCAATCTTTTCGCAAAAAAACAATACAACGAGGTAATCACCACCTATCAAGGCAGCTCCGTCAAAGCCGAGGGCGAAAAGGAAGCCGCCCGCCTGATGATCGTCGCCCGCGCCTACATGCGCCTCAAACAGCCAGCCGAGGCCCTCGCCCTGTTCCGCGAGGTGGAGCGGCAGGTGAAGCCCGAGACGGATCTCGCGTTTCACGCCTCGTATTACCGCCTGCTATGTTTCTTCCAGATCGAGGGGCACCACCTGCCGGACCAGGTGGATGCCTTTCTCCAGCTCTATCAGAAATCCCGCCCCACTGATCCGCGCATCCACACGGCCCTCATGATGAAGGCGGAGACTCTTTTCGCAAACCATGAGACCGCCGCCGCGGCGAAGGTTTACAGCGAGATCAACGCCGCCGCAGTCAGCGAGAGCAACCGCCCGGGCCTTCTCTATCAGCGTGGCTGGTGCCTGTCCGAGGCTGGTGACCCGCAGGGAGCCATCCGCTCTCTCGGTGATTTCATCTCCCGCTATCCGCAGGATTCCCGCCTGCCCTCCGCCCTCGCCAAACGTGCCAAGGCATACGCGGAGATAGGCGAGCCGCAGAAAGCGATCGCGGATTTCGATCGTCTGACAGCTCCGGGCACACCCGAGGATCTTACTTCCTACGCATGGCTGGAGTCCGCGCGGATGCGTCGTGGCGAAAGCAACATCCAGGACATGATCGCGCGCTATCAGGGCCTGCTGAAAAACGTCGGCAACCTGAGCGAAACCCTCCAGGCCGAGGCCAATTACTGGATCGGCTGGGGTCTTGTGAAAAACAACGCCGCGAAGGACGCCACCGAATATCTTGAGAAAGCCCGCACGCTGCGCCCGGACACCTACCGCAAGCACGCCGGCATCCTGCTCGCTCTCGGATATTTCGCCGCCCAGGACGCGGGCAAGCTCGCATCGGAGATCAACCTCGCCATTGAAGGCAAATATGAGGCGGACATTCCCAACCAGGTGCTTCAGTGGTCCGGAATGCAATCCTACAATTCCGGGGATTTCGCCCTCGCCGCCAAAAGCCTCTCTCTGATCGCAAGCCCTGACGAACCCCGTGCCACTCCCAAGGAGGTCTGGCGCTACCTCGCCAAAGCACGTCTTGAAACCGGTGACGCCGCCGCCGCTCTAACAGCCGCCGACAACGTGCTCGCCATCGAGGACAACCCGGCGTGGAAGGCCGACGGCCTGCTCGACCGTGGACGTGCGCTTCTCTCCCTCAACCGCCCCGCGGAGGCCCGCAAGGCGGCGGATGAAGCGCTTGAACTTCATCCTCAGGGAAGGACGAGCGCAGGACTCCGCATTCTGGTTGGCGATCTGGAGATGAAGGCGGGAGATGCGAGGAAGGCCGCGAAGGAATATCAGGTGGTCGTCCAGTTCCACGAGGACAAGGATCTCAAGCCACGCGCGCTCTGGAGTCTCGTCCAGGCGCTCGACAAGCAGGGTGACAAGCCGGAGGCGGACAAATACCGTCAGCAGCTCAAAACCGAGTTTCCGGATTGGAAAGCTCCGTAAGCTGCGGTTTAGGCTTTCGTTCGTTGGTTTCCACCCCTTGATTCCTGTTCCGCCTCCCTCTCATTTCCATGATTCCACCTTCCTCGCCAGCACCTGCTCCCAAAGCCCCCAAGCGCAAAGCCGCCAACTCATGGTCTCCGGAGCAATCCTCCGAGCTTTATGGCGTGGAGTCATGGGGCCACGGATTTTTCGGCATCAACCGCAAGGGCCATGTGACCGTGCGCCTTGAGGACGACGAGGCCGGCAAGGAGGTCTCGCTTTTTGAAGTCATCGAAGGCCTGCGCGACCGCGGCACCCACCTGCCGGTGCTGTTGCGTTTCCGCGATCTGCTGCATTCGCGCATCGCGGAGATCAACGAGTCGTTCCGCAAGGCGATCAAGGACTCCGGATACCGAGGCGAATACCGCGGAGTCTATCCGATCAAGGTCAACCAGCAGCGCCAGGTCATCGAGGAAATCGCCGAGTTCGGGAAAAAATACCACTACGGTCTCGAAGCGGGTTCCAAACCCGAGCTCATCGCCGCGCTCGCGCACATGCACGACCCGGAAGCCTACATCATCTGTAACGGCTACAAGGACGAGGAGTTCATCGATCTCGCCCTACACTCGCAGAAGATGGGGCTCAGGATCATGCTGGTGTTGGAGATGCCCAGCGAGCTGGAACTCATTCTCGAACGCTCGCGCAAGATCGGCGTGCTGCCAAATCTCGGCGTCCGCGTAAGGCTATCCACCCGCGGCTCGGGCCATTGGCAGGACAGTGCGGGTGACAAGTCCGTCTTCGGCCTCAATGCGGCCCAGGTCATTGGTGTGGTCGATCATCTCAAGGAAACCGGTTACCTCGGTTGCCTGAAAATGCTCCACTACCACCAGGGTTCGCAGATCCCCAACATCGCCGCCATCCGCGAGGGCGCCACCGAGGCTGTTAGGATGTACTGTGACCTCGTCAAGGAAGGCGCGCCCATGGGCGTGCTCGACATCGGTGGCGGCATGGCTGTGGACTACGACGGCTCGCACACGAACTTCCATTCGTCCTGCAACTACTCCGTCGCTGAATACTGCACCGACATCGTCGAGGTGGTCTCGCAGAACTGCGACAAGGCGGGAATCGCCCATCCCAACCTCATCTCCGAGAGCGGCAGGGCCGTCGTCGCTTATTATTCAGCGCTGGTTTTCAACATCCTCGATGTCACCCGCTCCCAGACCAGCGAGGATGCTCCGGGCATTCCGGAAAACGCGCCGCAGAACCTGCTCAACCTGATCGACGTCAACAAGACGCTCAGCAAGAAGAACCTCCAGGAGGCCTTCAATGACGCCGCCTATTACCGCGACCAGATGCGCGCTCAGTTCTTCTATGGCAGCGCCACCTTGCGCGAACGCGGTCTCGCCGAAGCCTGGTTCTGGCACATCCTCACGCGCATCTCCAATCTCATCGCCCAGCTCGAGGACATTCCGGAAGACCTCCGCGAGCTGTCGTCCACACTCGTCGATTTCTACTACGGAAACTTCTCGCTCTTCCAGTCCTTGCCGGATTCGTGGGCCATCGATCAACTCTTCCCTGTCATGCCGATCCACCGGCTCGATGAAAAGCCCCGCCAGCGCGCCGTGCTCGCGGACATCACCTGCGACTGCGATGGCAAGATCGACCGCTTCATCGACAAGGAGGACGTCGCGAAAATCCTGCCGCTCCACGAACTCAAGGCGGACGAGCCGTATTACATCGCGGTTTTCCTCGTCGGCGCCTATCAGGAAACCCTCGGGGACCTGCACAACCTGTTAGGTGACACCAACGTCGTCGGCGTCCACCTTGAGAAGGGCAAGCCGGTTTACACCCATGAGGTGGAAGGAGACACCGTCGCGGACGTGCTCACCTATGTGGAGTATGATCCCAAGGAGCTGGTTTCCAAGTTCCGGAACTTCGCCGAGAAAGCCGTCACCGACGGCCGCATCTCGCCCAAGGAGCGCCGGGAAATCCTTGATCTCTATCGCGAGGGCTTGTCCGGATATACCTACTTCGAAAGTTGACTCATGAACCGGCTCACCGAAAACCACTTCTCCTTCAAGTGTCCCATGAACTGGGACGACATGAAGCCCATGGCGAACGGACGTTTTTGCGACCGGTGCATGAAAGAGGTTTTCGATCTAACCAACTGCTCGCTCGACGAGGTTGCCGCGCTTCAGCGCAAACACGGGTCGATCTGTGGCTCGATCCGAATGGCCCAGGCCGCAGTGGTGGCGGCGTCACTCACGGTGGCGGCGTGTAAGGAAACTCTGGGCAACCGGACGACAGGCGCGCCGATGCCCGTCAAGAATGATTGGAAAAATGTGATGCTGGGGTCAATCTGCCCGATGCCACCCAAGTCCGACCATGGGGCGAAGCCGGACAAAGAATGATCACCGTATTTCGGCTTTTCTAAAACGAATGCCCGGCTAGTTTCCGCGCAGCCATGGAAGAAGCCGAAGGTCTGACTGAGCACAGCGAGGAACATGTTCATCACGCCGCCCATTCGGGACCGGGCTGGACCACTTGGGTGGCGCTCACCACCGCCATACTTGGCGGTCTCGCGGCGATCGCCTCAAATCTGAGCGGCAGCAACGAAGCGGAAGCGATGCTCCACCAGATCGAGAGCTCGGACACCTGGGCGCACTATCAGGCAAAAAGCATCAAGCTCGCCATCTCCGAGGCGCGCGGTGAAATCGCGGGACTCAAGCATGCCGCCGACGAGGCCGGTGAGGGAAAAGCAAAAGGAGGCAAGGAATCCCCCGAGCAAAAAGCCGCCCGCTATGAAGCGGAACAGGAGAAGCTCAAGGAGGAAGCCACGGATCTTCAGAAGGAATCCAAGACCGAACTACACCGCCATGAGATGTTCGCGCGCACCGTCACATTGTTTCAAGTGGCGATCGTGGTGGGTGCCGTTTCGGTGCTGACGCGTCGCCGCAGGTACTGGCTGTTGAGCCTCGGCTTTGGTGCTGTGGGATTGGTCATGCTAGGCTTCGGATTGACGGGGTATTTCGCGCATTGAATTTCGGAGGTGGAAACCCTCACACGGTGCGTTTTTGCCACTCTTGGATTCTCTTTTCGCGGGGATTTTTCGGTGAGCAGGCATTTCGAACCCTCGAAAACACCCGCCCCCGGCGCCACCACCCCCGATCTCGGCCCCTGCCTGCTCAAGCTCACTCCGCCTCCGGAGAGCGGATCAGGTCCGCAGCCGTGAACTTCCGCCTGCTTGACGCGTCCTCCAGGACTTTGTATCCACTGCAACGCCAACCGGAAACCGCCAACCTCGATCTCCCGCCTCAGCCGCATCGTCAATCCTGCCAACGGGAATTCCTGAAAAGCGTCTTTCCGGGTCGGCTTTTACCCTGATCTCCGAACGGGCGCTTAACACCCCCCAAACCCGACTTGTAGTTAAATAGTACTGTTTGGCCAAAACATGCGTGTAATTATTGCCATAGCCATATGCGGCTTCCTGTCCTCTTGCAGGGATGCGGACAGGAAGGGTGAAGGAATCACTGCCGGGGGAGATGCGGACACGATGTTGGAGGTTCGGACGTGGAAGGTGCCTGCGAACTTTATGAAATACCTATCGGATGGCGCACCCGCACGTTCGGAAAATGACCCGTTCATTCATAATGGTGTTCATACTGGATGTGGGCCCTATATTTCACTTCCGGACACTTTCAAATACGTTTACGACATCCCATTTCCTCCTGACACGAGCACAGACTTTTCCCCGAATCGAGGGCTATTGGTAGTGAGAAATACTTCGGCACGTCTGCAAAAAATCGATGAAGCCATCAAGTCACTTGGGCCAATGGATGAGTTCACGTTGGACGCGGAACTTTTTCATCCGCTTGGCAAGCTCGCTTTGAATGTTGGTAAGTGGCCATCGGGAATGTCCAAGTTGCAATGGCA
>CANBTO010000085.1 GCA_947372405.1 Verrucomicrobiaceae bacterium | reverse complement strand
GCCGAACTCGGCGGTCTGGTGGTCCGGGATGAGGAGTTCGGACGGGGAGATGCGTGAGAGCTCGTCGGTGAGCTGGCCGAAGTCCGCGAACTCGGCGATGGTGAACTCGCCGGTGGTGTGGTCCACGCAGGCGAGGCCGGCGGTTTTCCCGTGGCGGAAGACGGCGGCGAGGTAGTTCGGGCGCTGGTCGTCTAACAGCGTGAGGTCGTCGATGGAGCCGGGCGAGAGGATGCGCGAGATCTCACGGGAAACGAGTTTTCCCGCGACGGGCTCGGAGGTTTGCTCGGCGATGGCGACGCGTTTTCCTGCCTTGAGCAGGCGTGCGATGTAGCCTTGGGCAGCGTGATAAGGAACGCCGCACATTGGCGTGCCACCGCGTTTGGTCAGGGCCACGTTGAGGATGGGCGCGGCGGCCTTGGCGTCCTCGAAGAACATCTCGTAGAAATCTCCGAGGCGGTAGAAGAGGATGATGTCGGCGGGCAGGGATTTCCGCATGGCGAGGTATTGTGCCATCATCGGAGTAGCGGCGGGCTCTGACATGGGCGGAGACTGGCGAGGTGCGGACAGGGAATCAAGTAGCCATGCGCTTCTGCTGGAAAAGGCGCTCGTCAGCGCCGTTCCGGATGGCGGCTGGTCCAAGGGTGGCAGTCGTCGGAGAGTGCCGCATCCTGCTCGACAGAGTCCAGGAGAGAAGCCCGTATCAAACCTTCTCATGTCCGCATATATTGTCTCCCGAAACGGTCAGGATTTGGGTTCGTTCGAAGCGTCCCAAATCCTTGAGGGTCTCCAATCCGGTTCGTTTCTATCCACCGACTGGCTCTGGCAGGATGGGATGTCGGATTGGAAGCCGGTTTCAGATGTTTTTCCTCAGGCACAGAACCCGGCGGCCATGCCTGTGAGGGCTGCGGCACCGATGCGGGCCGTTGTTCCGCGTGCGAATCCCGCCGCTTCGGTTCCCAGGACCGCCGCCGTGGCCGGTCCGCAGCGGGTCGCGGCCAAGACGAATCCTTACGAGTCACCCGTCGCCACGGATTCTGCATCGCCTGCGAGGGCTGGTGGCATGGTGCCGCAATCGACGATTGCGGAGTTGGCCGGCACACGTCCTTGGGTGCTGCTGGTGTCCGTAATCATGTGGATCGGCGCGGGTGTCAGCCTGATTGGCGTGGTCTTGTTCCTGTTGCTCGGCATCGCCGGCGCGGGGGCGATGGCGAAAACCGGAAACCCGGCAGCAGCGGGTGGCTTGGTCGTATCCAGCGTGATGATGCTCGTAGCGGCCGGATTGATCATTTACCCGACCCTCAAGCTCACCAAATATGCCACCGGTATCGGCAGGCTCGTGAAAACGAGATCGTTTCATGATCTTGAACTCGTTCTTGGAGAGCAGCGACGGTTCTGGAAGTTTTATGGGATCATGATCCTCGTTTATATCGCCATGGTCCTGGTATCCGTGCTGTTGGCCGTGGTATCCGGCGCGATGCTTGCCGCTCCGATGGCCAAGTGACGGGACCGAGGAGCTGGCTTGAAAGCTGTGGACCGATGTGACATCGTGATTTCCGGCCCGGATGGGTTGATCGCACCGCCAGCGGAGTAGTTTGGCGGAGTCTGAACAGGAAATCCCGCCGGATCTCGGAGTCGAAATGATTCGAATCCGGATTCTTGAATGACAGGCGGCCCGGCCACCTATTCACCTCGAAGAAACGGAAACTTCGTTTCGAATTCCCGGCGTGTGGCGGCCTTCGCGGATTTGATGGATTTCGAATCCTCCGGCCCGCTGCCGAAGGTCGAGGAGCCACCCTTTACTTCGATGCCCAAGGCTACGATGCGCCCGCCACCAATGGCTGATAGAATCCGGGCGGTCCATGTTTCAAGGCTTGAATGATCGGGCACGTGGTCGATGGCGGCAACCGCCTGTCGCAGGGCGATTCGTTTCTTGTCCTTTTGCCAGGACTTTCTTCCTTCGAACGCCCGCTTGTCTGATAGAATGTCTTCCGCAATTCCCTGGATTTCACAGGTGCCTTCGCCGATGCGTTCGGCGAGCTGGTTGAACAGCCCGGGTTGTGGATCGGTACGGATGCGGTTGATGGCATCCAAGTAGGCCCGCAAGTTGTGATCGCCGCGTTTCTGCTTTGCAGCGATCAGATCGCGCAGGGGTTCGGGCAGTTTGGCTCGTTCGGCTTTCCGTTGCAGTTCCTCGGCATCGGCAAGGTCGTCTGCGGACGGATAAGCGGCCCTTTCCCTAACAGACTTCGGATCGGCGGGACGCAGAAATCCTTCACGGACGACGAGCTGATCGATCTTAGCCTGATCCAGGGCCTTTTCCGGCGCGCTGACGATGGCAGACACGGAAAGCCACCGAAGGCGGTCTTTCCCGTCGGTTGTGAAGCGGACCCAGCTTTCCGTCCAGTAACTCTGGCCTGGCATGCCCCAGCCGTCGGTCCATCCTTCCTGAGGTCCGAACCAATTGCGGAGTTCCGCTGGTTTCGTAACCCGGTGCAACTCCTTCAGGGACGGCAACCGTGGAACGAAAACCGCCGGAGAGGAATAACTGGAATCCTTGGCCACCCTCCCGATCACCACACGTCCCTTGTCATCGCTCCAGATTTGATTGAGGCGCATGGGATCGTCCTTTTCGTCATCATGGATCTTGTCGGGATCACGGCGCAGAACCACTTTCACGGTTCCGATCCATTGCGGATTCAGGGATACGTGCTTGGAAGCCTTCGGTCCGCCTGCCGGATGGGTCATGATCCATTCAAACACATTGCCTGTATCCGGGACGTCCGCTGCCCCGACGGGATGACGGACGACGGCCAGCACAAGGGCGATGATGTGGATGATCCGGGATCTCATGGTTCTCTCAGCCTGCGGTCGATCTCCTGCGGACACGTGTCGGAGTTGCGAAGTCTCTAACGGAAACAAGGATTCGAACGATGCATTCGAACGCCGGGTGGTTCGGCAGTTGAATCAGAACGCGCCGTTCAACTTCCGCCCGGTCCAGAAGATGCCGAGCAGGACGGTGAGGGCGACAATCGTGCCCCAGTGGGACCAGAGCGGGATGCGGGTTTCCAGCGGGCGGGGTTCCGGCAGAGCGGTGATTTCCTTGACCAGATCGGCGAGCTGGGCGGGCTGGATGACGCGGCCGCGGGAAACGCGGGCGATTTCCTCGAGAATTTCCGGGCGGGCGGGCTGGCCGGTTTTCTCAATCTCCAGGCCCTGGGCTAACAGTGTCGTTTCGAGCGGCTTGTCCTCCGCGCCGCTGGCGGTGGCGCGGATCTTCCATGCGCCGGGAAGATCGACCTTGAAACGGCCGCTGAAGGCTCCCCATGCGGAGTCGTTTTTCTCCAGTTCGACGCGCTGGGTGCGGCCATCCGGTGCTGTTAGATCGACGGCGACCTTGCCTTTCTGGAGAGGCGCGCCGTTGGCGTCGAAGGCGTTGGCGTTGAGTGTGACCGTGGAGCCTGGCTCGGGGCGCTCCGGTGTGAAGAAGACGCGGACGCGCTGGCCTGAGGCCATGTTGCGCTGATAGGACATCCAGCGCGCGACCTGACCCCAGAAGCGGTAGTGATAGAGATCCTCGACGCCGCGGCGCCAGCGCCATGCGGAGTCGATGCCCATGAAGAGCACCTTGCCGCTGCCCGCGGGCTTGGTGACGAGCAGCGGGATGGGACCGTATTTACCGCGGCGGTTGCCGTGCACGGCGAGGACTTCCGCTCCGCCCTTCGCTTTGATGACCGGGGCGTGCCAGTAAAACCCGGGAAGCCTGCGCCAGATGGCGGGGTTTTCCTCCTCGTTGTTGCCGAGCATGGTGAGCAACGAGGTGCGGCCTTCGGTGGTGAGCGTAAGGGGCGCGGGGGTGGCTTCCGACATGCCCTCGTGGTGGGCGTCGTCGAGGATGACGGGAATCAGGTCTGATAGATCGGTGTCCAGCAGCGAGAACTCGTTGCCCTGCGAACCCGGCATGAAGATCACGCCGGACGCCTGGTTCTCGACGAGACCGCGAATGAGGGTGCACTGCTCCTTGGTGAGCTGGTCCTTGCCGATGCCGACGTCCCCGATGAAGATGACGTCGTATTTTGCGAGATCCTCGAGTTTCTCGGGAAACTTCTCGATGTAATCCTTGCCGCCGCCGGGGCCGAGTGCGGGGTGGAAGAGCAGGCAGGAAAGCTCGACGCCAGGATCGCGCGAGAGGGCGTTTCTCAGGAAGCGGTATTCCCAGCGCGGCTGGCTCTCGATGACCAGCACGTGGATTTTTTCCGGACGGCCGGCGATGACGAACTTGCGCGAGTTGTTGGTGGCGATCACTTCGCCGCCAGCCACGGGGATGGAGAGCTCGAGTGTCGATGAGCCTTCCTTTTCGAGACGCCAGAGCACCGAGTCGTAGGTCTCCGCGTTCGGGGCGATGACGATGTCCTTGGTGTGCTCACGACCGGAGTCATCGCGCAGGCGGACGATGGTGCGCACCTGTCTGTCGAGCGAGGAGCGGATGGTGAAAGGGATCTGGACGTTCTCTCCGACGATGCCATAGGCGGGCGCGGTGACGGACAGGAGATCGAGGTCCGGCAGACGCGTCTGGCTGCCGACGGGCACCGGAAAAACCGGCACGCCGCGCAGGCGCATCTTCTGCGCGGCGGCCACGGGTGGCTGGCCCTGGTTATAGTCGCCGTCGCTGAAAAGAACGACTGCACGGAGATTGTTCTGCTTCTCTAACAAATCAGAGAGCGGAGTCTCGATGTCGGTGCCTGATAGAGCCTCCTTGTCCTTTAGCGGAGTGGCGAAGGGCAGAGTGTCCACCTCGTTCGCTCCGTTCGCCTCCAACGGTTTCCAGAGATCCGAGGCGAGCGCCTTTTTCACCCAGTCCGCGCGCGAGACGATGTCCGCTTTCTGGGACAGGACCGGCGGGAGTTGCGCGTCAACGGTGGTCATCGACTTCGAGTCGTCCCACAGGATGGCGATCCTGGGCTTGGTGTCCGGGTGGACGATGGTGAGCCACTCCGGTTGCCAGAGGAGGATGACCACAGTGATGGCTGCCAACATCCTGAGGATCTCCAACGCCGCGGTGCGCTTGCGGTGCGGATTGCGCTTCCACGTGAGAAACGACAGCGTGCCGATGAGAATCAGCGCGATGATGCCGATCCAGAGCGTGGCGGGTGTGGGTGATAGATGAAGCACTGGAGTTGGAACGGCGGGTTCTGGGTGCGGAACGGAAACGAACGGGGAATCAGGTGCCCGCAGGGGCCTGGGACTTGTGGCTCGGGATTTGCGATTTGAGGTCGAGCGACTCTTTTTTCGGCAGGCAGAGCAAGGCTTCGGCGGCGAGGAAGAAGAGGACGCCGGCGATGAAGGCGCGCCAGACATCGCGTGAGAGCGACGGGTCGTTGGCCTGGCCTGCCTGGTCGAGCAACGTGTAACCGGTGCCTGTCAGAACGTTGTCGAGCACCTCGCGTGCGAGGACTTCCGGCGCATCTTCCTGTGCCGGGCGGTTCAGGGCGAGAAGACGTTCACCAAGGCGGAAGACTCCGGCGGAAAACTCCGCGTTCGATGCGTCAGAGCCCTCGCTGTCGTCGAGGCGGGTGCGTGTTTCACCGGGCATCAGGCGGGCGGCGTCCGAGGCGACGGAGGCGAGGTATGAGGCGTCGAAACGATCGGTGCCGGCGGTGATGACACGCTGGACGGCGGGCAAGAGGACATCCGCGTCACCGAGGTTCGACCACGTGTAGTCCGGGATGGAGCCGAGAAACCATGCGGTGCCGTGATCCACGACGCGGCGGGCGATGGCGGGTTCTCCATCCTCCCAGCGTGCGAGCGGTGCGGCGTCTCCTGCGGGAATCTGGCGGCGGATCGCTTTCAGTCTGCCGGCAGCCACCTGGGTGCCGTCGATGCCATCGCGCAAAGGGCCGTCGCCGTGGTTCCAGTCCTTGAGGATGAAGAATTTTCCGGCGGGAGCTTCAGATGGAGCCGTCCACTTGAGATCGACAAAGGTGTTTTCCGAAGGAGTGCCCGGCGGCAGGAACAGGACTTGTCCACCGGCATTGAGGAAACGGAGCAGCGCATCGGCGGACGCTCCGTTAGGCAGCGGGGCGGCCCAGATGACAGCTGATAGATCCGGCGTGATGGCGGTGGCGGCCTGCGTCGGGTCCACGCGGGTGGTGGTGAGGTTGCTCAGTCCCGGTGGAGCGGCCGCTAGGGCGAGGTAGTCCGCGGATTCTCCGGGAGCGGCGACGACCAGTGATTTCACCGGACGAGCGGGTCCGTAGGCGAAGAAGGCGGCGTTGTCGCGCGGGTTTCCGTCCGCAGGGATGGATAGCCAGCCGTGGCCGGTCTCACTGCCGGGCGGGAGCGCGATGCGTTTCTGGAAACTGAGGGACTGGCCCGGAAGGGTGAGGGTTTCCGTGGTGCGGGTGCCGTTGAGATGGGTGGTGAGCGGCAAGGACGCGCTGCCACGGGCATCGCCGGAACGGGTGAGCTCGAGATCCAGCAGCAGCTCGTCGCCCGACCGGCGCGACCCTAACAGTCTAACGGATGAATTGAGGGCGGTGGGTCCGGTGAGCGACAGGACGCGGATGGCGGGCTTGCGCGGCAGGGTGGCGAGGCTCGCGCGCGCGGCCGCCCAGCGTTCGTCGTCCGGATGCCAGTTGGAGGACTGGAGGTCCGAGGCCAGCCAGATTTCGGAACGGCCGGTAGTGTCTGATAGAAACTCGGCGGCGCGGGTCAGAAGCGCGGGAAAATCGCCGGTGGTGTCCGTGCCGGCGGTGGAGGAAAGATCGGCGAGCGTGTCCGTGGATGGGATTTCCTGCGGCTTGTTGGTGGCGCTGTCGATGAGGACGAGTCTCGCGGAGCCGAGGT
Organism: Verrucomicrobiaceae bacterium; assembly: GCA_947372405.1. The sequence continues at coordinate 5,680 of CANBTO010000085.1, read as the reverse complement.
CCTTCATGGCGTCCCGCACTTTTTTCAGGACGATCTCGCGGCGTGAATCGAGGCCGTCGCCGGGTTTGATCTCCATGGAGGCGGAACGGTCCAGCAGAAGCACCACGGTGTCGATCGAGCCGCCACCCCAGCCGATGAGACCGGAAACGATGGGGCGCGCAGCGGCCAGGGCAAGCGCCGCGAGGCCGAGGGCCCGGCATGTTAGAATAAGGATGTGGCGGAGCTTCTTCTTGCCGCGGGATTCACGGGACGCCTTCAGCAGGAATTGCATCGCCGCCCACTGGATGGTCTTGTGGCGCCTGCGGTTGATCAGATGGATCGCGACCGGCACGGCGGCCGCTGCGAGAAACCATAGTAGGGCTGGGGAGAGGAAGAGCACTAAATTTTACAGGTGAAGTTCAAAACGAAAGAGGAGAAAAATGAAGAGACCGTGCGTCGGGTTTCGCGAAGAGTTCATTCCAGGTCCTGCTCGTCAATGTGTCGCTCAAAATCCATGGATTCGTGGAGGATGCGGGCGATTTCGACGATATCGCCCTTGATGCGATAAACGAAATAGTGTTTTCCAGCCCGGAAGATCCGGCAACCGGGCGCGAGATCTTCCCGCGGCTTGCTGCCGGTGCCGAGAGGGTTTTCCGCGATCTGATCTCTCGCGGCTTCCAGAAGTTGGAGATAAATCCAAACTTGATCCGCACCCCACGTCTCAAGGGTGTAACGGAAGATCGAGAGCAGATCCTCTTCAGCAAGTCTGGAAAGTCGGTAGCCACTCACTCGATCAGCTTTGTTTTTGTAGGGCTTGTTTTGCGACCTCTGAGAATGTCCGTTTGGAGAAGTCCTTGTTGTCAAGTTGGTCGAAGCCCTTGCGCACTTCGGCTTTGAGGTGATCGAACTTGAGCTTCAGCAGAGAATCGTAATCCTCGTGCGAGGTGATCACAAATGAAGGTCGGCCATGTTTGGTGATCGAGACCGGAGTTGTCCGTGCGGTGTCGAGGACGTGACCGAGCTGCTGTTTCGCGTCGTTGGCAGTGAAGGTAATCATACGCTTTGGAATTGCATCCATTTTAGATGAAACAGATGAACATGCAAGGATTCACAGTAGGTGGAATTTGGCGTTGGTGAGCGGATTCATCTCTTCAATGCTTCGATTTTGGCAGTCTGGCGGTGAGGAAATCACGCAGCAGCGGCTCAAGCGGCGTGTCGGTGGTGACGAGTTGGTAGTCCGCGGAGGCGTCGTGGCACTTGGCTCGCACGGCTGTTAGGAAGTCCCGCAGCGCGGCCTTGTATTCGCTGGCGATCAGGTTCGGCTCGGCGACGAGCGCGGTGCCGTCCTCGAGATCGACGAAGCGGTGCGGTCGGTCGAATTCAAAGCCGATTTCCAACGGATCCATCAGATGGAAAACCGAAATGTCGTGCTTGCGGTAGCGGAGATGCTGGAGGGCGTCGCTGAGTGCGGCGGTATCGGTGAAAAGATCAGACAGGATGACGACAAAGGCGCGCTGTCCGATCTTCTCCGCGATCGTATGGAGGGCGTTGATGAGACCGGTCTCTCCGGAGGGTTCGAGTTTCCCGAGTGTGGAGAAGAAGCGCTCCAGGTGCGCGGCGCGGCGGCTTGGCGGGACTTCAAGGTGCAGCTTGTCCGTGCAGATCGAAAGGCCGGCTGCGTCGCCCTGATTCACTAACAGATAGGCGAGCGACGAGGCGATGCGGCGGGCATACTGGATTTTTGGCTCGCCACCGCCGGTGAAGTTCATCGAACCGGAGGCATCGACGACGAAGTAGGCGCGCAGGTTGGTGTCCGCCTCGAATTCCTTGATGTAAAACCGGTCCGAGCGGGCGAAGGCCTTCCAATCAAGGCGGCGGGTGTCGTCGCCGGGCACGTATTTCCGGTACTCGGCGAACTCGACGGACGAGCCCCGGTGCGGCGAGCGGTGTTTGCCCGCCACATTGCCCATCATCGGCACACGAGACTCGATGGGAAGTGAACCGAGACGCGAGAGGAGGTCGTTGTCGATGAAATCGTATTTCATTCCTCCCGCATTTCCTTGATCAGCCGCTCGACGATTTTCTTGGAGGTCATGCCCTGGGATTCCGCCGCGAAGTTGGTGATGACGCGGTGGGTGAGGACGCTTGATGCGACGGACTCGATGTCTTCGAGCGAGGCCATGTAGGCACCGCGCAGGGCGGCGCGGGATTTCGCGCCGAGGATCAGGTATTGCACGGCGCGCGGCCCGGCCCCCCACCCCACGGTGTCCTTGATCCACTGCGGGGACTCCGGCTCGCCGGGGCGGGTCTTGCGGACCATTTTCACCGCGTATTCGTAGAGGTGCTCCGGCACCGGCACGCGGCGGACGAGCTGTTGGAAGGCGAGGACTTTCTGGCCGTCGAGCAAGTGGTTGAGCGTCTGGCGGGCGGTGCCGGTGGTTTCGCGGGCGATACGCTTTTCTTCGTCGGCGGACGGGTAGCCGACCTCGATCAGGAACATGAATCGGTCGAGCTGGGCTTCCGGCAACGGGTAGGTGCCTTCCTGTTCGATCGGGTTCTGAGTGGCCAGCACGAAGAACGGCGGCTGCAGCGTGTAGGTGTGGCCGAGAACGGTCACCTTGTTTTCCTGCATCGCCTCCAACATCGCGGACTGCGTCTTTGCCGGCGCGCGGTTGATTTCGTCGGCCAGCACGATGTTGGCGAACACAGGGCCCTTGATGAATTCGAACTCGCGTTTGCCGCCGACTCCGGATTCCTGGATGATATCCGTGCCGGTAATGTCCGCGGGCATCAGGTCCGGCGTGAACTGGATGCGGTTGAAGGAAAGGTCGAAGGTCTGGGCGACGGAGGAAACCAGCAGGGTCTTGGCCAAACCGGGCACCCCCATCAGCAGGGCGTGTCCCTTGGCGAAGAGGCAGATCGCGAGTTGTTCGATGACCTGTTCCTGGCCGACGATGATTTTCCCGAGTTCGGCGCGGAATTCCTGATAGGTTCTGCCGAGTTCATCGATCGCGGCGACATCATCGGGTGGGAGTTGCTGGGTGAGGTCGGAAATGGAATCCATGGTGTGGTGTTGACAACGAAACTAGAAGCCGACTTTGTTTTGTCCAGACGGGATGTGGGCGGATTTGCGAAAGAGGAATCTTCTTGCAGGCTTGAAACAGCAGGTTTGAGCGCGCTGAATCCCGAAAGGCTGGCAAATCCGTCAATCCGCGAGAAATTTTCCATTTCCGGCTTGCCAGCACCCGGTTGTCTGCTAAATCACCCGCCCCGCGGGAACTCCGGTGGCCTATGCCACTATCCGCGAACACGCGAACTCACGCACCATCATGGCACGCATTCTAGGCATTGAAATCCCCAACGAGAAGCGCATCGAAGCTTCTCTGCCCTACATGTTTGGCATTGGCCGTCCCACGGCTGCCAAGATCCTCGAACATGCAGGGATCGACCCGAACATCCGCACCGGTCAGCTCAGCGAAGACCAACTCGTGCGCATCGCACAGGTGATCCAAACCGAGTCGATCATGGTCGAAGGTGACCTTCGCCGTGAGCGCCAGTCGCAATTGAAGCGCCTCACCTCCATCAACTGCTACCGCGGCATCCGTCACAAGCGCGGCTTGCCCGTCCGTGGCCAGCGCACACGCACCAACGCCCGCACCCGCAAGGGCAAGAAGAAGACGGTCGGCGTGAAGAAGTAATTTAGAGCAACACTCATGTCCGAAGAAACCACCAAAAATTCCGCCGAAACACCGGCGGTTGAGCCCGTAGCAGCTCCAGCACCCGTAACCACTCCTGCTCCTGAAGCAGCCGCCATCGAAGGCGCGCCGAAGAAGGAAGCCAAGCGCGACATTTTCGCCGAAATCGGCGGAGGTGAGGAAGAAATCAAGATCCACAAGGCCAAAGGCGCGAAGAACGTCATTCGCGGCGTGGTTCACGTGACCGCCACCTTCAACAACACCCTCGTCAGCGTGACGGACGTCAATGGCAACTCGATCGGTTGGTCGAGCGCCGGCAAGATGGGTTTCAAGGGTTCCCGCAAGAGCACGGCCTACGCCGCCCAGGTGGTTTCGCAGGATGCCTGCCGCCAAGCCATGGGCCACGGTCTCAAGGAAGTGGATGTGCGTGTCAAGGGTCCGGGTTCCGGCCGTGAGTCCGCCGTCCGTGCCGTGCAAGGCCTCGGTCTTGAAATCCTCTCGATCCGCGACGTGACGCCGATCCCACACAATGGCTGCCGCCCGAAGAAGGCCCGCCGCGTTTAATCCAACTTTTTCAGAAATTCCTTTATGGCTCGTTATACAGGTCCACGCGCGAAGATCAGCCGCCGTTTCGGTGTCTCCCTCTTCGGCCCTTCGAAAGCTCTTGAGCGCCGCAACTTCCCGCCCGGTCAGCACGGTGTGCGCGCCGGCCGCAAGAAGAAGAGCGAATACTCGGTCGCTCTCGGTGAAAAACAGAAGCTCCGTTTCCAATACGGCGTTCTCGAAAAGCAATTCCGCGGTTACTACGAGGAAGCAGCCCGCCGCCGCGGCGTCACGGGTGTGATCCTTCTCCAGCTTCTGGAAACCCGCCTCGACAACGTGGTTTACCGCGCCGGTTTCGGCAACACCCGCCAGGCCGCCCGCCAGATCGTCAACCACGGCCACATCCTTGTGAACGGCCGCTGCGTGGACATCGCAAGCTGCCAGGTGAAGCCGGGTGACGTGATCAAGGTCGGCGGCAAGCCATCCTCGCAACAGCTCGTCCTCCGCATGACCGATCTCACCCAGGCCGCTCCGGCTGTGGACTGGATCAATGTGGACAAGGACAAGCTCGAAGCCACTGTCAACCGCGTGCCCGAGCGCTCCGACATCGAACCGCTCGTCAACGAGCAGCTCATCGTCGAGCTCTACTCCCGCTGAATCTTCATTTGTTTGGTTTGGATTTCACAAAACGTCCGGATGCAAATCCGGGCGTTTTTGTTTGATGCCCTGGCAGGGCAAGCGGAATTGGACTCATGGATCCGCGTGGAGAGTCGCCGCCCGGACGCCATGGATGGCTTCCGCAGCGACAATTCCGGATTCTTTTTCAGTCATTGCGGTCTTCAATGATTCCGTATTTTGAACCGTTCGATCCTCCGCAATTCGCTTGTTGACGAAATGGAGAACGGATACAACTCTTACGTGAATCAATTGTCCATGCGTGATGCATGGAAGGCCGCGCCTTAACGATTGGTTTTAATCTGCAACCACCAATACACCGTAATACCATGCAACTCAATCCTACTTCGGGTTTGTCCCGTATCATTCCCTTGGTCGTGGCGACTTTGGGATTCGGAGCGGCAGCCGCCTTCGCGGCTCCTGTGCCAAACGTAACCGTCGCCCTCACGGGCAAGGTCTTTGGAACTGGTCAGAACCTCCACGCAACGAGTGGCAGCGCCCTGCTCACCGCATCCAAGGCATACAATTACACGATTCAAGGCACCTGCGCCGGATCCGGAAGCTTTACCCCATTCGTTCCTTCCGGCACCCCGATCAGCACGTTCATCGACAAGATCCGCCCGGGAACCAGTCGCCTGCTCAGTGGCATCATTGATAATCCGAGTCCAACAGGCTCACTGCCAATGCAGATCTTGAACAAGACGATCAAAGGCACGAAAACCATCAATGGGGTGGACGTCGTCATTTCCATGAAACTCGGCGTAAACATTCTTTCGGACGGACTGGTG
>CANBTO010000084.1 GCA_947372405.1 Verrucomicrobiaceae bacterium | reverse complement strand
GGACGATCCCACATGGTCGCTGCGCGGCGGCAGCGTCTGCGACGTGGCGGAGGAGGAGGGATCGCAGAACACCATCCGCGACCACGTCGCGAAACCGCGCGAGGCGTCCGCCTTCGTCTCGATCATGCAGGGCTGCAACATGCGCTGCTCGTTCTGCATCGTGCCGGACACCCGCGGCAAGGAGCGCGGACGGCCGATCGCGGACATCGTCGGCGAGGTCCGCCACCTCGCGGCCCACGGCGTGAAGGAGATCACGCTGTTAGGACAGATCGTCAATCTTTACGGCCGCACCGAGTTTCCACGGATCGACGGCAAGTCGCCGTTCGTTCAACTGCTGGAAGCGGTGCACGAGGTGGATGGCATCGAGCGCATCCGTTTCACCTCCCCCCACCCGATCGGCTACCGCGACGATCTCATCTCCGCGTTTACCTATCTGCCGAAACTCTGTTCGCACATCCATTTCCCGATGCAGAGCGGATCGGATCGAATCCTGCGGGAGATGCGCCGTCCGTACAAGAACGAGAAGTTCATCGAGATCTGTGAGAAGATGAAGACCGCGCGGCCGGGACTGGCGATCACCACGGACATCATCGTCGGCTTTCCGGGCGAGACGGAGGAGGATTTCGAGGCTACCATCGAAACGGTGGAGCGGCTGCGTTTCGACAACGCGTTCGTCTTCCGTTATTCGAAACGCCGCAACACCCCCGCCGCGGAGATGGACGGCCAACTTCCCGAAACGGTGAAGGAGGAGCGCAACCAGCGCCTGCTCGCCGTGGTGGACCGCCTCGCCATCGCAAGCAACGCCGCGCTCGTCGGCACGCGCCAGCAGGTGCTGTGCGAAGGCCCTTCGAAAACCAACGCGTCCCGTCTGTCAGGAAGAACGCCGCAGAACAAGATCGTCATTTTCGATGGCGATGCCGATCGTCTAACCGGGCAGATTCTCGACGTGCAGATCGAGGAAAGCGGTGGTTTCTCGCTCTTCGGCACGGCGTGCCTGGAGCTGTAGTGTAGTCCAACTCGCAGACTGCCATTTATCGGAGATGCCTGTGATCTACGATTGATGATTATTGAATTTTGATTGTTGAAGTGACGGAACGGCGGCGCAGCAACATCCAATCTGCCCTCAACCCGAAAACCGATATTGAATCACGGATTACACGGATTACACGGATTACACGGATTGACACGGATTATGAAGAGGTTGCGGCAGCGGTGTCATCACCAGTTTGGTCCGGTCTTCAATCCGTTATATCCGTGTAATCCGTGGTCGAATATTCGGCAAATCAGCCCTGTAACTTTGGAATCGGGTTCAAAAATCATCAATCATCAATCGACCCGAATACGATGCAGTCTGTTGGACGGCATACACTGGCAGCATCACTTCGGCAAACCGGAAGCGATGCCTTCCCAGCGCTGCTTGAATTCGGGGCTGCCCTCCGCAAGGATCTCCGCGGCTGATACCGCACGCGCGCGCTCGCCCGCCAGCCAGTCGTAGGCGATGGCGCATTCATGCCGGCGGACGCGCTCGGTTTCGTTTTTCGGATTCCTCACCAGCACGCGGTGGAGGTCGATGAGGGAACCCGGGGTGAAATCACTCCACTTGCAGGTTCTGGACTGGCCGTCCGTGTCGGTCGCGGTGATTTCTCCGTCCGAGTCGATGGATATCCGCACCATGGTCCCGCCATTACGCGTCTGCATGGCGACGGATACGGGTTCCTTGCCGAGATCCTCCTCAAGATCCGATAGAAAAGCCATGGATGATTCCGCCATGGAGAGAAGCGAGGCGAGCTTCGCTCCCTGCGGATCATCGGTTAGCGATTTCAGATAGGAAACGGCCTCGGGGAAGCGGCAGTCGCGCGAGAATCCCTCCAGCTTCGCGAGCAGGTCGGGAAGATCGGGAGTCTTCTTCCCCGCCACGCCGGTTCCTCCCGGCGAAGTGTTCGCGGCAAGGGAAAGCAGCTTCGCATGGCGGGCGAGATCGAGTTGCCAGGCCCGCACGTTGAATTTCGCACGGCCGCGGGTTTTCAGCTGGTTGAGCACCGTGTTCAGGTTTTCGATGGCGGATTCACAGCCTTCCTTGTCCGGCGGATAGCTGGAGAAAAGCGGCCCGGAAAGGATCTCGTGGTCCGCGAGATAATCCCCCGCCATTTTCTGATAGACAGACGCCCACTGGTCTTCCTGCGGCAACTTGCACGAGACAACCACGGAGAAACATGCCGCCGCCAGATCCGGCATTCCCTGCTCCCAGTCCTTGAGCCCGGCAAGCATGGCGGCGACCACCTGTGCCGCGCTGGCATCCGAGTAATCGAGCTCCGGTTCCGGCAGCGGCTTGATGAACGTCAACTTGTCGATGACGTTGAGAAGTTTTTCATCAATGGAAGTGCCGCCCTTGGGCAGCGAGCGGACGTGATCCGCCACTTCCCGCGAGAGCCTGCGGGCGTCCGGGCCACGGCCGTCGAGATAGGAAGCCAGCACGGCCTCCACTCCGGCCCATGTGCGGGTGGGTTCCTGCACCGCTGAATTGCAATGCAGCCCATAGAACCCGCTGGCAGCCTTTTCAAAGTTCTTCGCTTCCACCGCGGTCCGCGCATCGCGGTAGCTTTTCATGATCCCCACGGAGTTGTCCGGCGCCCCGATCTGAGGAACGACGTGCGGCAGCTCGGGCTTTGGAAGATCGACCACAGCGGGTTTGCGGAAGTTCCGCATTGTGATCACGAGGCCCGCGACAACGGGCACCGCGACGATGGCGGCCACCAGCACGATGCGCTCCCTTCGCTTCTTGTTCGCACGACGCTTCGCAGCAGTCTGACTGGGAGCGACGGGCCCGGCCTTGGCATGGTTGAGAGCTTGGGTGAGAGCGGCGATCAGTTCGTCATAGGAGGAGAAACGGCCCGCTGGATTGTATGCCATCGCGCTCTCGACGATGCGGCAGGTCTCCGCGGAGATCGAGGTGTCCACCAGATGAAGCGGAATCACGCGTTTTTTCGCCACTCGAAGCAGATCGGTGGCCATCGATTCCACGCCGCAGGGAGGTTTTCCGGAAAGGGCGTGATAGAGCGTGGCGCCGAAAGCATAGATGTCCGAGCGGAAGTCCTCGGAGTATCCCTCCACCGTCTCGGGAGGCACGTAATAGGGCGTGGCCCACAGTTCCGTAGCCTGCGCCTTGCCGCCATGCGTCACCAGAGCGAGTCCGAAATCGACAAGTTTTGCATGGCCTTCGGAATCCAGCAGGATGTTGCCGGGTTTCACGTCGCGGTGGATCAAGCCTGCCGCATGCGCGGCCTTGAGTCCCTGCGCCACCTCGATCGCCAGGGCCAGCATCTCGCGTTCCGGGATTTTCCCGCGCTCACGGATTTGATGTTCGAAATGCCCGCCCGGCACGAACTCCATGGCGATGTACAAACGCCCGAAGGCCCGACCGGTGGTCAGCACCCTGACGACATTCGGATGGCTGAAGGATGCCGTGATGTGCGCTTCCTGCTCGAACGCGGCAATCCGTTTCTCGTCCGCGGAGTAGTCCTCGCTGAGGATTTTCAGCGCCACCTCACGGTTCAACGTGTTGTCAAACGCGGCGAAAACCATGCTCATGCCGCCCATCGCATGGCGGCGGACCAGCGTGTAGGGACCGAACTCCCGTTTCACCCTCGTGTGCTTGCCGCAGGCCGGGCACTCGACGTTGGTGAAGGGAGCCACCGTGGTGACATCCATCGGCGCTCCGCACGAATGGCAAAATGCGATGGTTCCCTGCTGTTCCGGCATGCGCACAAGCTACCGATACACCGGCGCTGAGTGCAAACTTGAACTTGCCGCATCAGGCTGGCCGGAGAAACTCAAGCCGTGGAACTACGTGTCGATGCCCCCGCCGAGCGACTGGACGCTTTTCTCGCCTCCCGCCTCCCGGACCTCTCGCGCTCGCGCATCCAGACGCTCATCCGGGAGCAATACATCCTCGTCAATGGCTCCCCCGCGAAACCCCGGGACTCCGTCAAGTCCGGCGCGCTCATCACCATCGCCCTGCCCGAGGCCGTGCCGCTCGATGCCGCCGCCCAGGACATCCCGCTCGACATCCTGTTTGAGGACGACGACCTGCTGGTGCTCAACAAGGCGCCCGGCATGGTCGTCCACCCAGCTCCCGGCAATCCGGACGGCACCTTGGTCAACGCGCTGCTCCACCATTGCAGGGGAAAACTCTCCGGCATTGGAGGCGTCGAGCGGCCGGGAATCGTCCATCGGCTGGACAAGGACACCTCCGGCTGCCTCGTCGTGGCAAAATCCGACGCCGCCCACCAATCTCTCGTCACCCAGTTTTCCGAGCGCAGCACGATGGAGAAACTCTACCTAGCAGTGACCACCGGCATCCCGAAACCCGCCAAGGACACGATCTTCACCCACATCGGCCGCCACCCCGTGAACCGACAGAAAATGGCCGTCGTCAATCCGCCCGGAGGGAAAACCGCCATCACCGATTATGAGGTGCTTGCCACCGACGCCGCCACGATCACCGCCCTCGTCCTCTGCCACCTCCACACCGGCCGCACCCACCAGATCCGCGTCCACATGCACCACAAGGGCACCCCGCTGTCAGGCGATCCAATCTACGGCAAGCCTTCGAAAAACCCATCCAATCCGGACCGTCTCATGCTGCATGCCTGGCGGCTTTCCTTCGATCATCCGATCATCGGCACACGTCACCGCTTCGAAGCGCCGATTCCCGAGGAGTTCCATCACTGGACCACGGATGCGCCTCTTCCACAAATCACTGTGCACTGATCACTTTCCACTTCCTCCCATGTCCGACGACCTTCTCCCAGACCTCCTTGCCGCCGTGGAGCAGCAGCTTGTTTCCCCACAAACAAAATACGTGGCCAAAACCTACCAACGCCTGCTCAAGGCCGGGCTGGAGGAAAATGAAGCGAAAAACCAGATCGCCCTCTGCCTAGGGGAAGAAATGGACGCGGTGCTGCGCCAGAAGCGCGGATTCGATGAAAAAGCCTACCGCTTCGCCCTCGACGAACTGCCGCTTCAGCCGGAGGAGACCGACTGCTGAAAAAAATTCCCGTTTTTTTTAAACCGGAGGACCGGTTTTCACATTTGAACCATGAAGCCCTGAGGGCAGGCCCATTCACTTGTCGAGAGCGCCAGGAAAATCAAATTGACGCTCCCTCGTTTTTTGTCAGCCTCCCAACTGGTTGAAGTCCGTGCGGTTTTCCGCAAACCCATTTTTTGAAATCCAACCCTGTCCAACCGTGAAACCCAAAGTTTCCCCCTTTCTTCGTTCCACTGCATATGCGACGATTCAATGCAGCTCGTTCGTTTTCCTGTTTTTGCAGTCGATGGCTTCCGCCGCGACGATCAATGGCACCGGCTGGAAGGGCAAAGGCAGTGATGGCAACTGGGGAACAGCCAACAGCTGGGATTCCACCTCGCCGAGTTCCGATGAGCGAAATCTTTTCTTTGGCCAAGGCTACAAGGCGGCTGGAGGAAACGGGTTTACCACCTCGAACAACAACCTGAGCTGGTCCGGCTACCGTATCACGTTCCAGGACAGCAACTCCGCAGGTAACGGCACGGACGGATCCTCGGCCAACGACACCGCCTTCACCATCACTGGCAATGGTTTCACGATGTTTGACTTCGGAACCGGCAACTTTCCGCGCATCGAAAACGACTCTTATCTCACCCAAAACTTCAACCTGACCAGCGGCCAGACGATCGTGCTGAGCGGTGGCTCCAACAACAAGGCGGAGATCAACGCGGTGAACGGGAATGTGTCTTTCGCCAGCGGCAACAAGATCGATCTCGCCGGTTCCACACAGCTCCAGATCTACGGAGGCAAGACGGTGACGTTCAACGGGATCATCTCCAGTACAGGCAACAGCGGCGGCAACAGTGTGGTCATCAACCAGGGAACCACCGTCGCTTATGGAGCGGTGAACACCTATGGTGGTGACACTTTTGTGAACAACGGCACCTTGCAAATCGCCTCCGGTGGCGGCTTGTCCAGCACGAGCGCCATCCGCCTGGGCAATACCGCAAGTGGCAGCGGCAATGCCAGCCTCGTTTTCTCCAGCGCCTCCGGCGGACTATCCATCGGCAGCATTGTCAACCCCGGTTACTCGGGCGGCACCGGCACTTATCTCATCGATTCCCAAAACACCAGTGGCACCAACACGATCAGCGGCAATGTGTTTCTGGATGCCGGCTTGCGCATGAACCAGGCATCCGGCGGCACGCTTTCCATCACCAACGCGACACTCGACCTCAAAGCCCAGACACTGACTCTAACGGGCACTGGCGGCAACATCAGCATCACCGGCGTGATCGGCAACAGCACTGGCAGCGGCCAGCTTGTCGTAGGTGTGGACGGCACCGCAGGCGGACCGACCGTCACCCTCTCGAACGCCAACACCTACTCAGGTCAGACATTCGTGCGTGCTGGAACCTTGGCCTTCACATCCGCTGGCTCTGCGGCGAATTCAACCATCCGTCTGGGCTCCACCACCGGATCGTCCGTGGATGCCAGCATCAACCTCTCCACGACCACCGGCGGCACGACCCTCTCCAGCGTGATCAATCCGGTCACAACCAGTGGCAGCGGAAACCTGTCCATCAACTCGCAGAACACCTCGGGAACCAACACCCTTTCCGGCCATATCGGAATGGACCGCAATTTGACTGTCACCCAGTCGGCGGGCGGCACACTGAGTCTCACCCAGACCCACACCGGAGCCGACACCTCGTTCCTTTTGGGCACCGACATCAAGGGATTCACGCTCACCATGACGCCTGCCTCGACGGGCACGATCAATCACAGCGGCACGATCTATAATTCCACCGGCAGCGGTTCCGTGACCATGAATGGAGCCGGCACACTCATCCTTTCCGGAGCCAACAGCTACAGCGGCACCACCACGGTTTCCGCCGGAAAACTGCTGGTCAACGGCACGAACTCCGGTAGCGGTGCCGTCAACGTTTCCACCAGCGGAACCCTCGGCGGCTCCGGCAGTGTCGCAGGTGCGGTCAACATCTCGGGCACGCTCGCTCCCGGATCGTCGATTGAATCGCTTGGCACCGGTGCCCTCAGCTTCACAAATGGTTCGACCTTTGCCTACGAGTTGAACTCCGCGGCGCTCAACGGGGACCTGGTCGCCTCCAGCGGCACCATCGACATCGCCGGCACCACCACGCTCACATTGACCCAACTGGCTTCAGGCACTCTGGCTAACGGCTCCAAAATCACGTTGATCAGTTACTTCGGCGGATGGACGAGCGGCGAGCTCTTCACCTACAATGGAACCACGCTGGCGGACGACTCCCAGATCACTCTTGGCTCCAACACCTGGCTTTTCAATTACAACGACACCACCGGTGGATCGAACTTCACGTCGGATCAGTCCGGAGCGACCAGTTTCATCACCATGACCGTGGTTCCGGAGCCCGCCGCCGCGGGTCTCGGACTGATCGGCTCGCTCCTGCTCCTGCGCCGCCGCAGACGCGATTGAACCAATACGCACGTCTACTTGCACACATCCACAAACCTCCAGTCATCATGAAACAGAAACTACTAGCAGCCGGTTTATTCATTGCAGCGGGCAATTGCTTCGCGGCTTCCGGAATCTATGATTCCTTCCTTTTCACCACCACAAATGGAGGTGGCCTTACCTTTTATGATATCGGAGCGGTAACGCCCAATACGGATTTTGACAGTGCAAATCTTGGCACGTTCTCACTTACCGACACCTATCAGCTCGGCGGACAACAGAAGTCATTCAAGAACAACTTCTCGGATGTTTTATCACACGGCGTTTTCTGGCGCGTCTGGCTCACGAGTGGCGGAGCCACTGGATCATTCACAGGGGTCAACATGCCTTTCCAATGGAACCAGACCGATGGCGGCCATCCTGCCAATCTCAACAGTGCCGGCGACCAACAATGGGGCGGAGATGTTCAGGGCGCCAATTCCAGCCTCACTTTGTCTTCGAATATCCTTTCTGGACTTGCTCCAGGGAACTACACGCTTGAAGCCTATTCGCAAATCACCACCAACAGTGTCGATGCCGCGCCTGTAATAGGAAACGTCAACGGAGGCCTAAACTACAAAGCCACCTTCACCTTGGTGCCAGAACCCTCGGCCGCAGCTCTCGGACTGCTTGGTGCCGCGATGCTCGTTCGCCGTAGAAGGATCTGATCGAATACAGCTTCTTGTTCAAAGCCCGGTCGGCCAAATGCCGTCCGGGTTTTTTCGTCACTGGATATTTCTGATCTTCTTCTGCTCGGCGACCCATGCGCGGTCCTTGTCGGACAAATTGCCTTCCTGCGTCCGGCAGCGGGTGCCATCCGGCTGTATAAGAACCAGCGTGCCCTTGGAATAAGCGGTGAGCTTGGCAAACAACTTGCGATCCTTGCGGTCCTGCCATTCGCGGTAGCCTTTCTTCTCCAGCCCGGCCCGCCAATCCTTGTAGGCGTTTGCGGAAACCTCTTCGCCGTGCTTGATGAGACCCCAGAAATAATTCGCGTCACCCCGCTTGTAACCGCGGTAGCGCCCGATCACCTCGCCGCTTGGATTCAATAACAACACGGAAGGATGCCCGAGAACCTTGTAGGTCTTCTTCATGCGGGCCACGTAGTTCTTGAGATCGACCATACGTGACTCCTTGTCTTCCAGCGAGATGTCAGCATCCTTCACCTCGACGTTCGCATCCACACGCAGGCGGACGAGCTTTTCCGAAGCCCATTTCTCGAAATCGGGAGTGTCGAACAACTCCTGCGCCAACGCCTTGCACATCGGGCTGCGCGCGGAATCAGTGAACCAGATGAGCAGTGGCTTCCCCTCCAGCACGGCGCGTTGTCTGGCGATGGTCTCGCTTTCCTCCCACGGACCGCGATTCTTCGGAGCCTTCAGAATCGTGGAGAGCTCTGGAAGACCGGCGTCCGGATTGTCTGGATTGGTGAATACGATGTCCTCCTCGGGCGTGAGATTGAGGGTTCCGGAGCCGCCCGGCGCGTTTCCTCCGGGTGTGACCGGTTTACCCAAAGTCACTGTTGCTTCCGGTCCTTTCGACCTGAGCTGGGGAGGGATGCCGCTGGCACCGAAGGGGCTCGGCTCATCGGCCTTCGGCTTGCCTCCGATCCCAAGTTTGGCGCATGAGGCCAGCGCGAGGGAAATCACCGGAATCCATTGGAGTGTGCGCCTCATCGGAAATTCATTTCTGGTTCCTACTCTTTCAGACGGATCGGTGTGCCGCAGTGGGTGCAACGAAACCAGCGGAACAGAAGAATCTGCACACAGAGCGGAAAGATATATCCCAGACCAGGCAGATGATGGGCCCGCGAGTTCTTGAGATGGGACCGATGTGCGAAGAGCTTCTGCCCGCAGATCCGGCAGCTTGAGCCCAGACCAAAGATCAAATATGCCGCTCCAACAACCGGCAGCGCCAGCGGGAACGCCAGAAACCATTCCGGCACCCACGAGAAATGCGTCGGGGATTCCCTGGAAAGCAGAAGCAGCAGGGCTGAAGTCACCGCCAGCGGGAAAAGGATCATCAGCAGGAGCGTGACAGCCGCGCCCACCACGACGGGCACCGGATGATTGTGCAGCACGCCGCGGATGTACCATCTGGAACGCGGGTCTCTCCCCTTGTTGGTGCTCGCACGCGGCCCCCGTATCAGGGCGACGCGCTCGTTTTCCACAGTGGTCTTTGTCGCAGGCACCCGCTCCCCGACCTGGCCACGATCATCGGTCGAGCGGAAGCGCGTGGAATCCATCTCGGGACGGAGGCTGGCATTCTCAGCGATGCGGACGTATCCGCCGGACGGCACGGGGGACTTCGGCGGGCGGTTCTGTGGAAGGCGCTGCTCAATGCGGACATCCAGGTCGCCGGAATAACGGTTGAGGAGGATCGCCGGTGGAATGTCGGAAACAGCGAGCTGGTTTTCTATCAGAATGCGCGCCGGAAGCGGGATCGCGAACGGTGCCGCGGCAAGCATGGAAACCACCTGCGCCGTCGCCTCGTAATTGACGGGCATCAATGCCTCCCTCTCGGGCTCGTCAGCCACACCCGACAGCTCGCGCGCGGATTCGATCCATTTCTTCACTGAAGAGCGGACGGGAGCGCGCTTCGAGATCTTCAGGATCGAGTTCGCGCGTTCCAGTTCGGCGGCCAGCTCGTCCACTCCTGCTTTGGCAAGCGATTCGGCATCACGGAAACCCGCCGCCTCGAGCAGTTCGAGCGTGGTTTTGCCGATTCCGGGAATGCTGAGAAGTTCCGCCATGATCGCGATCCGTCCGCAGTCTATTGAGGAAGGCAGGCTTGGCAAGCGGTCATGCCAGGGCGGCGAGCATGTCGCCGAGCTGCACGAGTTTCCCCTTCCATTCCTCAAGCCTTGCCTTCTCCTGCTCAACCACTTCCGGCGGCGCGCGGTCCACGAAGCTGGCGTTGCCAAGCTTGCCCTCGCACTTGTTGACCTCGATTTTGATCTTTTCGATCTCCTTGGAAATGCGGATCCGCTCGGCCTCCAAGTCGATGAGGCCCTCCATCGGGAGATAAACCTCGCCAACCGGAGTCAGTGCGGCGGGTGTGCCTGTCGGGGCTTCATACGAGGAGTCGATGTCGATCTGCCCCGCACCACAAAGCAGGGCGAGCACCTTGGTTTCAGAAGCAAGCCAGTCCACCGCGCCTTTCACGACGAAGCGCACGTCCTTGCGGGTGGCCACGTTGCATTCGATCTTCAGGTTGCGGAGACGACCGGCGGTTTCGTAGATGGCTTCGGCGCGTGATTGGGCTTCGGGCACCTCGAACACATCCCGAATTTCTGACAAAATGAGTGGATAGGTCGGGAGCTCCTTCTGCATGAGGAATTCACCTTCCATTACATAACCCATGCGTAGCGAAAGCTCTTCCGTGATATGCGGCATGTAGGGGCTCAAGAGCTGGAGATAGCGGTTCATCACGACATCGAAAGTGCCGAGCGTGACATTGCGGGCTTCCGCAGTGGCGGTCTCGCGGAGGTCGAGTTTCACGGCTTCAAGGAACTTGCCGCAGAACTCGTTCCACAGGAAATCATACAGAAGCTGGGCGATCTCGCCGAAACGATAGTCCGCATAACTCGCCTTCAAGTCCGCCGCCAACGCATCCAGCTTGGCCATGATGTCGAGGTGATAAGGTGGATAAGTTAGCATGTCGCCGTGCGCGACAAGTTCAGTTCCCGCCATCTGGCGGAAACGACAGGCGTTGTAGAGCTTGTTGGCGAAGTTCCTGCCTTCCTCGACGTTGGTTTCGTCGAAACGCAAATCGCTGCCGACCGGTGCGATGCGCAGCAGGCCGAAGCGAAGGCCGTCGGCACCGTATTTCTCCATCAGGTCGATGGGATCCGGCGAGTTTCCCAACGACTTGCTCATCTTGCGCCCTTGCAGGTCACGGATGATCGAGGTGAAGAACACGTTCTTGAACGGCAGCTCGCCCGCGAATTGGAAGCCCGCCATGATCATGCGCGCCACCCAGAAGAAAATGATGTCTGGACCGGTCACGAGATCGGTGGTCGGATAGAACTTCTTCAAGGTCGCACTGTTCTCTCCGAGGTCGCTCATGGTGGCGAAGGGCCAGAGCCACGACGAGAACCAGGTGTCCATCACGTCCTCGTCGCGCACCCAGTTTTCGCCATCGGCTGGTGCTTCGAGGCCAACATGGATCTCACCTTTGGTGAAATCCGACATGTCGAGCGATTCGGCGTTTTTGAGCGCGTCGAGTTTCTCCTTGTGATACCACACCGGGATCTGGTGTCCCCACCAGAGCTGGCGGCTGATGCACCAGTCCTGGAGGTTTTCCATCCAGTGGGCATACGTTTTCGCCCAGCGCTCGGGGCGGAACTTGATGTCGCCGTTCGCCACGGCGTCCGCGGCCTCCTTCACGCTGGGATACTTGAGGAACCACTGCATCGAAATACGCGGTTCGATCGGCACATGGGCACGCTCGGAAAAACCGACGTTGTTTTCGTATTCCTCCACCTTGATGAGCAAGCCCATCTCTTCAAGCTTCGCAGCGGCCTTCTTGCGCGCGACGAAGCGGTCGAGACCATGAAGCTCCGGGCACTCGGGGCAGTTGACGTGGGCGTCGGGTGTTAGAACATCGATGATCTCAAGGTTGTGGCGCTTGCCGATCTCGAAGTCCGCCTTGTCGTGCGCAGGTGTGATCTTCAACGCGCCGGTGCCGAACTCGATGTCCACGTGCTCGTCCGCGATAACCGGAATTTCGGCATTTGGAAACGGACGCTTCACCTTGCGGCCGACATATTTCGAAAACCGCGGATCCTTCGGGTTCACCGCCACCGCCACGTCGCCCATCAGCGTTTCCGGGCGGGTCGTGGAGATTTCCATATACTCGCCCGGCGCGTCGGCGAGCTCGTATTTCATGAAATACAGCTTCGAGCGCTGCGGCGTCATGATCACCTCTTCGTCGGAGAGGGCTGTTAGGGACACCGGGCACCAGTTGACGATGCGCTTGCCGCGGTAGATGAGGCCTTGTTTGAAGAGCTCCACGAACACGTGGCTCACCCACTTGGTATAGGCCTCGTCCATGGTGAAGCGCTCGCGGGACCAGTCGCACGAGCAACCGAGGCGCTTGAGTTGCTGGATGATGATGTCGCCGTGCTT
>CANBTO010000083.1 GCA_947372405.1 Verrucomicrobiaceae bacterium | reverse complement strand
TGCCGATCATCAACGAGAACGACTCGGTTGCCGTCGAGGAGCTGAAGTTCGGTGACAACGACATGCTTTCCGTGCGCGTGGCGAAACTGGCCGGTGCCCGCCGCGTGATCCTGCTCACAAGCGTGGATGGTTTGTTAGATCCGGAGACCGGCGCGCTCATTCCCGAGGTCACGGACATCGACGATGTCTTCCGCCACGTCCGCGACGACAAGGGCCGCTTCTCGATGGGCGGGATGGCCTCGAAGCTCGCAGCGGTGAAATTCGCCGTTGATGCAGGCATTGAGACCCACATTGCCCACGGCCGCCAACCGGAGCGCCTTGCGGCGATTGTCGCCGGGAAAGGAATCTCCACGCGGTTCCGTCCGCAGGCCGGATCCTGAGCCCTTTCAAGAGGCCCATTCAAGACGCTTGACCTCCCCGGTCCTGAGTGTAGTCATTACCCGGATTTCGATTTGAAACACCTAACAAACCCATGAGCGACAACCCAACCCTGATCAAAGACACCACTGCCAATCCCGCGCCCCTTGGCCTGCTGGCATTCGGCATGACCACCGTGCTTCTGAACATCCACAACGCGGGATACTACGAGCTCAACAGCATGGTCCTGGCGATGGGTCTGTGTTATGGCGGCAGCGCCCAGATCATCGCGGGGATCATGGAATGGAAGAAGGGCAATACCTTCGCGACCACCGCTTTCATCTCCTACGGCTTTTTCTGGCTCTCGCTGGTGATGCTTGTGCTGATGCCCAAGATCATCCCCGGCGCCACAGCCACCAACGAATCCTCGCTGGCGACGTATCTGGCCGTCTGGGGGGGCTTCACCGCGGTGATGTTTCTCGGCACCCTGCGTTTGAGCCGCGCCCTGCAGTTCGTCTTCGGCTCGCTGACCATTCTGTTCGCCATGCTCGCATACGGCGATTTCACCGCGGCGAGTCCCGGCTTCAAACATATCACTGGCTACGAAGGAATCGTCTGCGGTGCCTCCGCCATCTACACCGGCTTGGCCCAGGTTCTCAACGAGCTCTATGGCAGGGAGGTTCTTCCCCTCGGGCTGGTTAAAAAATAAATTCCCGGCGGGCTCACTGAGAAACCGGTTTCATATGGAGAAACTGTTTCGTTTCATTCCGGGAGGCATCCGGCCATGACACTGGAATTGTCATCAGTGGCTCGACGACTTTCGGAGCCTTTTGGAGGCAAACGGTTTACCCTGCATGATGGGAACCAAGCATGTCACTATGCGAGGAATGACCTCACCTCCGTTCGCCCAAGGCTTATCGTTTTCGGACCGGGATTGACCGACCTATTTGATTCGCTCGATTTTCCCGGTGCGGAGGTCGTAGGAAACGAACACCCCCGGATCGTTCGGCGGCGAGGCGCTCACGCCATCGTCGCAATCGTAGATTCTGACAATCGCCTTGTCGCCGACCCAGCGCACAAAATCCGTGGTGGTTCCCCATGCCGGATAGCGGGGTGGCAGCACTCCCTTGAGCGAGTGGGCTTCGAGGATGGTGATCTTGTCGCTTGCAGACGACCAGATGCAGACAGGTGTGTAGAAGCGGCGTTGCAGGACCATGGTGAAGGCCAGCGCGTCACCGCTTGGATGCCAATGGGGATGAAACAATTTCTCCACGGACTCATTGGTGACCTCCATTTTGAGAAGATCCGGCTTGCCATTAAAATCCACCGCCACCGGAGAAATCAGTGTGTGCGGTCCGCCATTCACCGGGGCGATGACCGGTAGCTTTCGGCGTTCGTAGAGCACCCACTTCTTCTTCGGCCCCACCGAAAACGAGGGGAACTTGTAGTTTGCGGTCAGCAAACCGATCGCCCGTTGGCAGATGAGCGTTACGTCCTCCGGTCCATCCGCGGCGCAGGTTTTCAAAGCCTGCACATACGTTTTCCTCTGGTTCTCCGGGATTTCGGAAAACCGGCTGCCGATCGCACGCGCCGCCTGTCTGCGGATGGAAAACCCGCTGTCCTTTAGCAATGGCAGGCATGCCGCAGGAATGCCGGGCTCGTCGAGCGTCTGGATCGCATCGACGGCTGCCCGGCGTATCTCGATGTCCGGAGATGCCCGGGCCGCGACGGACTTGGAGGCATCCCTCGCTAATAGAATCGGAGTGATTGCAATGAGCGGCAGGAGGAACAGTGGGCGTGTCATGATCGGTTTTCCTTATCGGATGCTACCAGTCCGCTATTTGTGACCAAGGAGAATCTTGTGGCTGCTTCGCGCCTGCACGCCGCCAACATCTAACGGATGGCCACGAAGATGCCTTCAAAAAGCACGCACACCTGATCGTCGTTCTCGATGGTGACGTGCAGGCGTATGCGGGCCTTGCCTTTTTTCAGGAAGGTGTGTTTGAAGTCGGCAAGCTCGGTTTCCTCCGGATGGTGGCAGATGGCTCTCAGTGTGCCGTGGACAGGGCGTTCAAAACTGATGGAACTGCTTCGGATGACGATGTGGCAGTCGCGGTCCGCCAGCTCCAGCCATAGCAACCCGTAACCCGCCAACGTGGCGAGCGCGCCGAGGCTGCCGCCGAACGCGGTGCCGAGGTGGTTGTGGTTTGCTTCGAGCGGAGCGGTGAGGATGAGTTTCTCATGGTCAAACGCCTCCACCTTCACGCCCATCGCGCGGGTGAGCGGGATTTTCTCGTAAAAGAATTGCTCGGTCTCGTGGAATGGTGAGGCGACTTCCATGGCGGGTGGAATCAATGGGTCCACCAGCGGGAGAGCCGCGGCTCCGCGGCGGAGGGCTTGGCGAGGCACTTGTCGGAGTAGTGCGAGGTGTCGTTGAAAAGGATGAGGCGTGCGTGGACCGGGTCCTTGAAATCGACGACGTTCAGCGCGGCGGGATCCTGGTCCAGGTTGTCGCGGTAGCGGCGCGGATCGAAACCTAACAAGGAACTGAGCAGCAGCCGGATGGTAGCCTTGTGGGAGACGACGATCACGGACTCGCCCTCATGCTGGCGGACGATTTCCAAAAACGCCGGCAGCGCGCGCGCGGTGACGGCCAATCCGCTCTCGCCGCCAGCAGGGGCGAAGGTGAACGGGTCCTCCTCCCACGCGGCGGCTTCGGCGGGGAATTTCTCATCCACCTCGCTGCGCGTGAGCTGTTCCCAGTGTCCGTGGGAAATTTCCCGAAGCCCGTCGCACGGACGGACATCCAAGCCATGAGGACGCGCGAGAAACCCGGCGGTTTCCATCGTGCGGCCGAGCGGTGAGGCGTAAACCGCGTTGGGTCGCGCGCCGCTCAAGCGCTGGCCGAGCAGCGAGGCCTGGCGGCGGCCCTCGTCGGACAGAGGGACATCGGTGGCGCCGGCGAAGCGGTCTTCGGCACTGAGCGTGGTGGCGCCGTGACGGATGAGGAAGATGCGTGTTAGAGACATGACAATGGCAGTGGATCATTCGTCGATCTGGCGGATGCGCTCAAGGTGGCGGCCGCCTTCGAAATCGGTTGTTAGAAAAACATCCAGGATGGCGAGCGCCGTGTCCAGGTCCATCATGCGCTCGCCGAGCGAGAGGACGTTGGCATCGTTGTGGAGGCGGGTGAGCCGTGCGGATTCCAGGTTCCAGCAGAGTCCGCAGCGGACGCCAGGCGTGCGGTTCGCGGTGATGGCCTCGCCGTTTCCCGATCCACCGAGCACGATGCCGCGCTCGAATTTTCCGGCCGCCACGGCTTCCGCGACGGGACGGATGAAGGTGACGTAGGAAACCGGCGCCTCCGAGTCCGTGCCGAAGTCCGTGACCTCATGGCCGGCCGTTTGCAGGCGGGCGATGATTTCCCGCTTGTAGCGGAAACCCGCGTGATCGGAGCCGATGGCGATGCGCATGGAAGATGGATAGCTTGAATAATCCATTCTGCCAAGGCCGCCGCGACTGCCACTCCGTCAGGCTCAAGTTACTTGCGAACCAGAAACGCCTGGTCCCCGCCCCGTGACGCGCGGTTTTCATGGATTGTAGGTTTTCTTTGATGGATCGAGCTTTATGGATCATGCGTTTCCGCGTGATCTACCGCCGCAGAAAAAAATTCAAATCACCATTCTTGCAGCGATCGCCAATCACATCTGCCTCAAGCGCGGATCCAGAATCGACTGGCAGCAATCCTCCACGTCCGATGAAATCCGCAGCATTGCCCTGCCGGAGCCATCCGTCATCGCAGCCAGCCTGCGCGGGGACGGAAAACGATACTTAAAACCTGGACAAAACCCCCAGCGCTGCACTCCTGAATGAGCGTTCCGCCGTCGACTCCATCCGCTCCACCAATCTCTGATGCCCCATTTGCTCGATACCTCCGCAAGCCCAAAGATAGGAATTGCATCTCCTCTGGAATAAAGTAAGATTTTCCCACCATGACGACGGTTCTATCACAAAAGGGTCAGATTGTCCTACCCAGTGCCGTGCGCGAACAAATGCATCTGGAGCCCGGGCAGGATTTTGAAGTCTTCATCGACGATGAGGACACCATCACCCTACGCCGGATCAACCGCCCTCCCAATCGCGGTTTGGTGGATCATCTTCTCGCGTGTCCCTACCCATTGGAGATTCCTCCACGGGCGAAAGACTCTACCAGCGCCATTTCCCTGTGAGCTACCTCGTGGACACCAACGTCTTCAGCGAACTCGCCAAGACAAAACCGGATGCACGGGTCGTGGCGTGGCTGCGAGACCACGAGGCGGAACTCTACTTGAGCACCATCACCATTGGTGAGCTCCGCCGTGGCATCGAGAACCTGCCTGCCGGAAAGCGAAAAACGGCTCTGCAATCCTGGTTCACCGTTCTCTGCAAGCGCATGGAAGGCCGTATTCTCAGTTTCAACACCAGCACCGCCCACGTTTGGGGGCAACTGGTGGCAGCATGGGACAAAAAGGGCACGACCGTTCCTTCACTCGATAGCCAACTCGCCGCTACCGCCCACCGCCACAACCTGACAATGGTGACCCGCAATGTCTCTGATTTTCAAAACACGGGGGTGAAGCTCTTCAATCCTTTCGCGGCCAGGTAGGATGCCTTCGCTGGCGAGGAAATCGCGGAAGTCACTGCCACGGTGGGCGTTTTGAGATACTTTTGTTTTCATCGGTTAGATCGAATCAATTTCTGAATCTCGTTGTGGTTGCCGAAGAAGAAGAAAACCAGTTCTGCCGGTGTCGCGATGAACACGAATGCCAGCCTGTCATCCAGGCCGACCCGGCACTCGAAAATCGTTTTGGTGAGGCGTCGGATTCCGATGCTGGAATGTAGATGCGGCCGTCCCCAGCTCTCAATAACACGATTGATGGCATCGCCGATTTCCTGACGCTCCGCCTTGGATCTGGAGCGGATATTTTCCAGCAATTCCTCAGTGACCCTTGCCGTCAAGGAGGGCTTCGATGTCTCCGGTGAAGTCGCGGAGCTTGTGTTTTTTGCGGGCCTTTTCGATTTCGCCATGAGTTCGTTGTTCGAATTGATTCAATTCCATCGCTGTCGCTCCGTATTCGCGCGTCGCGTAGTCCATGGATTCCACCGCGACCGGACGGAGAGCGACGATTTTGCCGTCAACCACAATTCCAATGTCGTCCCCTTTGAGCGCCCGGCGCAGCAACTCGGAAAGATTGCCACGGGCGGCAGTTGGCGTAAGGGTCAGCATACTCATGGCGGAAATTTGACGCATTTCCGTCGCAAATGCGAGCAGGATTTTCAGAACTTCCCAACCCAGTATTTAGCTTCATCAATAAACTTTGCGCCCCTCCGCGCCCTTTGCGCCTTTGCGGTAAACTCTTCCCCCGCCACAATGCCCGCATGTCCGCCCCGCTCGCTCGATCCAAGCTCGCCGACCCGTCATCCAACGACGAGATCCTGAGCGCTTTTCTCGATTACCTGATCGAGACGGGCGTGGAGCCTTACGACCACCAGGAGCAGGCGATCCTCGAATTGTTTTCAGGAAACAACGTCATCCTCAACACGCCGACGGGTTCGGGGAAATCACTGGTGGCGCTTGCGCTGCATTTCAGGGCGATCTGCCAGAAGCGGCGCTCGTATTACACGGTGCCGATCAAGGCGCTGGCGAACGAGAAGTTCCTCTCGCTGTGCCATGTCTTCGGACCGGAGAACGTCGGCATGATCACGGGCGACGCCACGGTGAACCCAGGCGCGCCGGTGATCTGCTGCACGGCGGAGATCCTGGCGAACCTGGCCTTGCGCGAAGGTGAGCGCGCACGGGTGGACGATGTGATCATGGACGAGTTCCATTATTATTCGGATGCCTCGCGAGGGTTCGCCTGGCAGGTGCCGCTGCTGGTCCTGCCGCAGGCGCGTTTCCTGCTGATGTCCGCCACGCTCGGTGAGACGGCGTTTTTCGAGGAGACGCTTACCGCTCTAACAGGCGTGCCGGCGGTGCTGGTGAAGTCCGAACACCGGCCGGTGCCGCTGGAGTTCGATTACAGCGAGACACCGTTGGAAGAGAAGGTGGCGGAGTTGGTGGAGCAGGGCAAGGCACCGGTCTATCTGGTGCATTTCACGCAGCTCGCCTGCGCCGGGACCGCGCAGAACCTGCTGAGCTCGAACTTCTGCACGAAGGAGGAGAAGCAGATCATCGCGGAAGTTTTGCGCGACGCGAATTTCCGCAGTCCCTACGGCAAGGAGATCGCGAAGCTGCTGCGTCACGGCATCGGAATCCATCATGCGGGCCTGCTGCCGAAATACCGAGTGCTGGTGGAGAAGCTCACGCAGCGGGGTTTGCTCAAAGTCATCTGCGGCACCGACACGCTCGGCGTGGGCGTGAACGTCCCGATCCGAACGGTGCTGTTCACCCAGCTTTTCAAATACGACGGCAGCAGCACCCGGACGCTGGCTGTTAGGGATTTCAAACAGATCGCAGGACGTGCGGGTCGGCGTGGATTCGATACCAGTGGCACGGTGGTGGCGCAGGCACCCGAGCATGTGATCGAGAACCTGCGGTTGGAGAAGAAGGCGTCATCATCCGGCAAGAAGAGTTTCGTGAAACGCAAGCCGCCGGAGAAGGGCTTCGTGAACTGGGACGAGAAGAGCTACCGCCGCCTGATCGAAGCCGCGCCGGAAAAACTCAGTTCCAGTTTCCAGATCCAGCATTCGATGCTGTTGAATGTGTTGGGCCGCGAGCACGAGGACGGCTGCGCCGCGCTGCGGAAAATCATCAACGAATGCCATGAGACGGCTGCGAAAAAGAAGGCGCTCAGGAGGCGGGCGTTCCAGTTGTTCCGCGGGCTCGTGGAGGGCGACATCCTGCGCATCATCCCGCGCAACGAGCGGCGCGGCCCGGCCAAAGTGGCGCTGAACATCGAGCTGCAGGACGATTTTTCGATGAACCAGGCGCTCGGGCTGTGGTTGCTGGACGCGATCCCGCAGCTTGATCGGGAGTCCCCGGAATACGCGCTCAACGTGCTGTCGCTGATCGAGGCGATCCTGGAAAATCCGGAGGTCGTATTGCGCAGGCAGGTGGATCTGTTGAAGGGCGAGTTGATCGGTCAGTTGAAGAGCGAGGGAGTCGAGTTCGAAAAGCGGATGGAACTGTTGGAGGATGTCGAATGGCCGAAGCCGGGCAAGGAGTTCATCTACGACACCTACAACGCCTTTGTCGCCGTGAGGCCGTGGATGAAGGACACCAACGTGCGCCCGAAGTCGATCGCGCGTGAGATGTTCGAGCACTGGCAGTCGTTCGAGGATTATATCAAGACCTATGGCCTCGAACGCAGCGAGGCGGTGCTGCTTCGCCACCTATCAGAAGTGTACAAGGTGCTTTCGCAAACGGTTCCTCCATCTGCGAAAACGGAGGATCTGATCGAAGCGGAGGCGTTTTTCGAGGACATCCTGCGCGGTGTGGATTCCAGCCTGCTCGACGAGTGGGAGAAGCTCCGCAACCCGGACTACGTGCCGGAGGACGAGAAACCCGTGGCCGAGCGCAAGGCCGTGGCCTTCACGCGGAACCGGCCCGCGTTCATCCGGGCCCTGCGGAACTCGGTCTTCGCCGTGGTAAAAGCCTGCTCGCGGGATGACGTCGCCGCGGTTCTCGCCATGATCGAGCCTGAGGATGGTGATGGAAAGGCGTGGACACGCGAGCGGATCGACGGGTTGTTAGGCGGCTATTTCGCCGGGCACCAGCGCATCCGGCTAGATCCCGAGGCTCGTGCGGCCAAGCACACGCGGATTTCCGAAGACAACCAGCGGCGCTGGATCGTCGAGCAGACGCTGGTGGATCCCGAGGAGTTGAACGACTGGTCGCTGGTCATCGTGATCGACCTCGACCGCTGCGATGCGGCGGGCGGCGTGGTGATCGATCTGCAAGGGTTTTCGGCGATCGCATGATCCGTGGGTGACGCTCTGTTCGTTAGGCAAAATCGGGGTTTGCCCCGGGGGATTGGTTTGGGTATGGATCGTGGAAATCCATGTTGAAAAAACCGCCTAGCCGATCTTCGCAAACACCTCGGAAATACGGACCGCCCCGGCGCACGCCTGTCCGGACCACCGCAGACCCCAAATGGATGCTCTGGGGTGCGCTGAGCATTTTTGCCTCGCTGGCGCTGGCCCTGGGGGTCTGGAGGCTGGGCGTCCAGAAGGAACAGGACGATATCAACAACAAGGTGGTGGTGCTGTTGGCGTCGGCGGACCGGCTTATCTCGGACAACCATGACGACGAAGCCGAGGCGGAGGCCCGCAAGGCGCTGGAACTCATGCCTGGGGACGTGCGCTGCAAAGCGATGATGGAGCGCGTCAACACCAAGCGGGAAATGATCCGCAAGGACCGTGAGGCGACCTCCAGTTCCTCGATGTCGATAGCCGCGCAAATGGAGAAGGAAAACCTTGAGGAAGCGGTGAAGACTTATGACGAGATCAGCAAGGACGCGTCCAGCACGAAGGAGGTGAAACAGGCCGCCGAGGAGCGGGCGAAGGCACTGCGGGACGGCGTGTGCACGCTGCTTTTGCCTGATGACTGGCCTGCGGACGGCGTGGTGACGATCAACAGCAGCATCAGGAATTCGGCTAAGAAGAAGGTCGAGGGCATCGGCTATGGCAAGCAGACCATTTTTATCACGCGCACCGGATACAGGAGTCCTGCGCCGGTGGAGCTGGAGTTCCGCACGGTGCAGCCGCTGCGCCTGCCGCCGTTCCATTGGAAGCTCAAGGGCGCGACGGTGTTCCTCGCCAGCAAGCCCTCTGGAGCGGAGGTCTGGCTCAAAGGGGTTAATACAGGAAAAGTGACGCCATGTGAGTTCGAGGATGTGGACGAAGGCCCGGTGAGCTACGAACTCAGGCATCCGAAATTCGGCGAGACTTTCGTCTCCGGAAATGTCGAAGGCAGGCTACCGTTGAAGTTGACCGGGCAATTGAGATCGAAATAACTGAGGGTGAATTTTCCAGACGGTTCTCGTTGGGCGCGTCGTCCCGTCGCTAGTCAAGGAAGTTGCCGTAGCCACACCTTGAGTCATAAAAACGTCCAACTAAACACTGCCATGATCCTTCGATTGAATCCGCTGCTTCTCACCGCCATCGCCGCCTGCATCGTCACACCGGCGAGGTCTGAGGATTTCTCATTCGACAATTTGCGCCAAAGCGCCCGGACCATCGCCTCCAAGCCGTATGCGCCGCAGAAGCTTGAGTTGGATGATTTTTGGAAGAACCTGAGCTACGACCAGCACCGCGACATTCGTTTCAAGATGGAGTCCGGTTTGTGGTGGGCAAAGGACAATCCGTTTTCCATCGACTTCTTCCACCCCGGCTGGACGGCGAAGAAAATGGTGAAGGTTCACGAGGTGAACGACGGCGTCGAGAAGCCGATCCTTTTCGACCGAAGCCTGTTCGACTACGGAAAGAACAAAATCCCCGCTGGCATTCCATCACCTCCGGGCTACGCGGGATGGCGTGCTCGCTGCCACCTCAACTCGCAGGAATACATGGACGAGTTCCTGGTTTTTCTCGGCGCGAGTTATTTCCGGGCGATTCCCGCGAATTCGCCATACGGCCTGTCCGCACGTGGCCTCTCGATCAACAGCGGGCTGCCGGGAGTGCCCGAGGAGTTTCCGGATTTCACGGAGTTCTATCTGCAACGGCAGGAAAAAAACGGCAAGTCGCTCAAGGCATGGGCGCTGTTGGAAGGTGAAAGCGTGGCCGGAGCCTATCAGTTCACGGTGACGCCGGGGACGGAAACCGTGATGGACATCGACGCGGAGATCACGCTGCGCCGCCCGGTGCAACAGCTCGGACTGGCTCCGTTCTCGTCGATGTTCTGGTTCGGTGAGGGCACACACCCGAAGCCGCTGGATTTCCGCCCGGAAGTGCATGACAGCGACGGCCTGCAAATGGAGCTGGAAAGCGGCAACCTGCACTTCCGCCCGCTCGAACACACACATAACCAGTTCAGGCACTGCGTTTTCACCATGGAGAAACCGCGCTCATGGAGCCTGCTACAGCGGGACCGCTCGTTTTCCTCTTATCAGGACGTCGAGGCGCGTTACCACGAACGGCCCAGCGTGCGGGTGGAACCGGTCGAGGGATTCGACCACGGCAAACTCCATCTGATCGAAATGCCCGCCATCGACGAGACCAGCGACAACGTCATCCTGCTGTGGGATCCTCAGCCCGCGCTGACCGTCGGCAAGCCGTTCCGCTTCCACTACCGGCTGCGCTGGATGCGTGACCCCGCGCCGTCGGGCCTCTTTGCTGTTAGAGCCACGCGTTCCGGCACTCCGGTCCAGAAACCCGATCAAATCCTCATGTCCATCGACTTCGCCAAGCCGCTCCAGCCGCAAGCCAAGGTCGGTGATCCCAAATGGGACGACATCACCGGTTTCACGCCGCACATCGAGCTGAGCCAGCCGGACGTGAAACTCATCCACGCCGGCATCACGGACCTCAGCATGGCCAATGTGGACGACCTGCCCGCCGGCCTCGGCCGCAGTGACAAGCTCCACATGCCTCAGGTGCTGCGTGCCTTCTTCGTGCTGGATCCGCCGAAAAACCTCGATCACATCGACATGACCTGCGAGCTGCGTGATGCCAGCGGCAAGGCGGTTTCCGAACGCTGGGCCTACCTGTGGATGCGTCCGAATTGAACCCGGAGATCCGTCGTGGTGAACAAACCGTTACACAAACGCGTTTGATTTCTTGAACCATGAAACGAGCTTTCGGCGGATTTCAACCGTATGAAGCTCATTACCCAACATCGCCGCCGGATCCGCGCCATCCTCACCAAATGCGGTTCGCTGCTGCTCTTGCTTCAGCGCGCGCCTGTGATTCAGGCCTTGTTGCCGGAGGCGCGTGTGTTGGGCGCGGGCGCGACCGGTCAGATCGTGAAATGGTCGGCCGTCGCCATCGCCGGCCTTGCCTCCTACGATTCCGTGGCTGGGGCATCCCTTCATAACCCACCCACCATTTACTATGATCCATCGTCCGTGACCATCAACAGCGGCGGCACGGCCACGCTCGGCGTCTATGCAATGGGCTTCGGATTTGTTACCTACCAGTGGTATCAGAGTGTGGGTGGCGCAACCTTCTACGCGATTCAGGGAGCGAACGGCACGTCATACACCACTCCCAAACTCACCGAGACCACCCGATACATCGTGCGCGTAGCCAACAGTGCTGGCGGTGTGCTTTCCAAGACCGCGACGGTCAGTGTCATCACTCCTCCCCTCATCACACGGAATCCATCGTCCGTGACCATCAAAAAAGGGGCTTCAACCATCCTCTCCGTCAAAGCTTCGGGAACGGCACCCAAATACCAATGGTTCATGGGGGCGAGCGGTGACACCACCCGCCCGATCTCACATGCGAACTTTTCCAACTACCAGACTCCCCCACTGGGTGCATCCGCTAAGTTCTGGGTGCGGGTCAAAAACCCGGCCGGAAAAGTCGATTCCAAGACTGCCACCGTGACGGTCAGCAAGCTGCTCTCTTTTCCGTTTGAGTTTCCTTTCACCCCCTGAAATCGCTGAAATAGTCGAGGAATCGCCTGTTGCACTGGCCCGCATTTCGAAACTTTTTGGAACCGATTGCCAAAACTCGCCAAATGGTTCGATTGAAAATCAACACGTTGCGAGTATTTAAAAACAGTAATTGGAATAATTCTTGATATTGGTGGGTCCGCTTCTACCTTCCCGCCGCGATGGTCAGCAAAGCCCCAGATCACAACACGGTCCCGGAAATTCCCGAGGAGATTGCCGGTCTGCGCATGACGCGGCAGCGGCAGGAGATTTACCGGATTCTCATCGAGCAGCGGAACCACCCGACGGCGCACGAGGTCTTCATGCGCGCCAAGGACCACTTGCCCAACATTTCGTTGGCCACGGTTTACAACTGTCTCGAGGCACTCGTGCAGCACGGCATCATCCGGCAGGTGAATTTCGAGCGCGAATCGTCGCGCTACTGCCCGAACCTCCACGAGCATGGACATTTCCACGATGCCACCACCGGCGTCATCCACGATGTGGATTTCAAACCCGGCATCAGCCTGAGCGACGTGCTCGATCTTCCACCCGGCGCCGTGATCGAGGACGTCGAAATCACGCTGCGCGGCAAACTCGTTTCACCCTGATCCTCATCCACAATCTTCCATCCACCTTCCACGATTTTTCTAACATGAGCCTGCACATCCAAGACCTCCACGCCACCCTCGAAGACGGCACCGAAATCCTCAAGGGCGTCAACCTCGAGATCCCCAATGGTGAAGTCCACGCCATC
>CANBTO010000082.1 GCA_947372405.1 Verrucomicrobiaceae bacterium | reverse complement strand
GCCTCATGGCCAATCCCCTCTTCGCCGCCACTTTCGGCAAGTTCACCTACACCGATGATGGCAGCTCCATCACCATCACCAAATACCCCACCACGGCCGCCGGCACGGTGAACATCCCCGCCACCATCGCCGGCAAGCCCGTCACCACCCTCGGTTATGAGTCATTCCTGAACTGCACCGGCCTAACCAGCATCACTTTCCCATCCAGCCTCAAATCCGTCGAAGCCAGCGCGTTCTACAATTGCAGTGGGCTGACCGGCCTGACTCTCCCCTCAGGCATCACATCCATCGGAAACAGCGCGTTTATCGGTTGCACCGGCCTGACCAGCGTGACCATCCCATCACATGTCACCAGCATCGGCCATTCCGCGTTCGCCAATATCAACGCACTTACGGCCATATTGGTGGATGCGGCCAATCCGGCCTATTCAAGCGTGAGCGGGATTCTCTTCAACAAGGCGAAGACCGCCATCCTTGAGTGCCCGGATGGGAAAACCGGCAGCTATGTGGTTCCATCCACCGTCACATCCATCGGCACTTATGCCTTCTTCAGTTGCTTGTACCTCTCCAGCGTGACGCTTCCCGCAGGAGTCACCACCATTGGAGAAGGAGCTTTCCAGTATTGCGAGAACCTGGCCAGCGTGAACATACCCGTCGGAGTCACCGGCATCGGAAACAACGCGTACTATGATTGCCGAAGCCTGACCAGTGTGACACTTCCTTCCGGCCTGACCAACATCGGGGTCGAAGCTTTCGCCGGCTGCATCGGCCTGACCGGCATCACGATTCCTGCCAGTCTCACCAGCATCGGGGACGCCCCGTTCTCTGGCTGCACCGCATTGCAGGCCTTCACGGTGGATCCTGGAAATCCAAACTATTCCAGCGTGGCCGGAGTCCTGTTCAACAAGGCGAAAACCAGCGTCATCTACTTTCCGTCGGGCAAGAAGGGCGGTTATACCATTCCTTCCGGAACGACCAGCATCTCGGACCATGCGTTCCGGGGCATTCCCGAACTAACTGGCGTGACGATTCCATCGAGCGTCAATGCCATCGGCAACGACGCGTTCAGCAATTGCACCACTCTGACAAGCGCCACGTTTCTCGGAAACGCGCCCACCACGGGAACCACGGTTTTCGATGGTGCCGCAGCCGGATTCACTATCCACTACATCATCGGCAAATCCGGATTCACTTCACCAAAGTGGCTGGGCTATCCTGCGCTTGGCGCTGCGCCCGCCCCTGAAATCGACATCCAACAACCCACCGGAACCAGCCTGGTGGACGGCAGCACGACCCAGATCCACTTCGGCGCGCTCCCCGTCGGCACCACGGGACCCGAAAAAACCTTCACCATCCGCAACACCGGCACCTCGGACCTCACCGGCCTGGCCGTAACGCTCAATGGCCCCCAGGCGCCGAACTTCATCCCCACACCACCCGTCAAGACCACGCTGGCCGCGGGCACCTCCACCACCTTCAAAATCGCCTTCAAACCCAACGCCGCTGGCGCCCGCGCGGCCGCCGCCCACGTCACCAGCAACGATGCGAACGAAAACCCCTTCGACATCCAGCTCACCGGCACCGGTTCGCCCTGAACCCCGCCCGTGTCCGGGCAACACCGCCTCGTTCAGCGGCAGAACGGGCTCGTTGAGCAGCAGAACGGGCTCGTTGAGCAGCAGAACGAGCTCGTGCAGGAGCAAAACGAGCTCGTTGAGCAGCAAAACGAGCTCGTTGAGGAACAGAACGAGCTCGTTGAGCAGCAGAACCGCCCCGTTTAGGAGCAGAACGGGCAGGAAATACCGAAGGGTGCTTGAGGCACTCATGCGGGCTGCCAGAGACACGCGGGAGTGCCCGGCGGACAGGCTATTTGCTCGCCAAACATGCGGTTCCCTGATTAGAAAAACCGCATGGTGTTTTCAAAAAATCTGACGGCAGAGCGCGGTCTTCCACCCCGCATGGGCTGGCGCATGGTGGTGAAGCCCGTTGCCGCATGCTGCCTCGCGCTGCTCGCCGGCACGCTGCGGGCGGCCACCTCCGGCCTGTTCACCTACACGGACAACGGCCCGGACATCACCATCACCGATTATCCGGACGGCGCCAGCGGCGCGGTGAGCATCCCATCCACGATCTCCGGCAAACCCGTGACCGGCATCGGCAGCTACGCGTTCTATGGTTGCACCGGGCTGACCGGCGTCACCATCCCGGCCAGCGTCACGAGCATAGGGGATTTCGCCTTCAGTTCCTGCCCGGGACTCGCCACCATCACCGTGAACTCCACGAGTGCGAGCTATGCCAGTGCCGGTGGCGTCCTGTTCAACAAAACGAAAACCACCGTCCTGCAGTTTCCCGGCGGCAAGAGCGGAAGCTATTGGATTCCCGCCACTGTCACCAGCATCGCGGACAACGCCTTCTACGGCTGCCATGGTCTCTCCGGAATCACGTTTCCCTCCAGCCTCACAGGCATCGGTTCGCAGTCCTTCTACGATTGCAGCGGCCTCACCGCCGTGTCCGTGCCCGCCGGAGTGACAGGCATCGGCGAGTTCGCCTTCGGCAGTTGTTCCCGTCTGACAACCATCGCCGTCGACTCCGCCAATAAAAGCTACTCAAGCGCCAACGGCGTCCTGTTCAACAAAAACAAAACCACCATCCTGCAATATCCCGGTGGCGGGACGGGCAACTACAAAATCCCTGACAGCGTCACCACCGTGGCCGCCAACGCGTTCTTCGCGTGCCACAGCCTGAACGGGGTGACGATTCCATCCGGCGTCACATACATCGGCAGCCAGGCCTTCTATGATTGTGCGGCACTGACCGCAATCACGGTGCCGACAGGCGTCACCACCATCGGCTCATATGCGTTCGGCTCCTGTGCCGGGCTAACAAGCGTCACGCTTCCCGAAAGCCTCACGCTCATCGACACGAGCGCATTCTATTCCTGTGTCAGCCTGGGTGCCATCACGATCCCAGCCGGGGTGACCAACATCGGCAACGGCGTGTTCAACTATTGCAGCAGGCTCAAGTCCATCATGGTGGATGCTGCAAACCCGAACTATGCGAGCGGCGGCGGCGTGCTTTACGACAAACTGAAAACCAAACTCATCGCATATCCGGAAGGAAGAAGTGGCAACTACGTGATTCCCTCCAGCGTCACCACCATCGGAAACCTCGCTTTCGCCAACTGCACGGGCATCACTGACATGACGATCCCTTCGAAAGTGTCCTCCATCGGCGATTACGGGTTTTACGGCTGCACCAAGCTAGACAAAGCCACATTCCTTGGAAACGCACCTTCCATGGGAACCAACGCCTTTGAATTCACGGCAGGCGGCTTCCATATCCGGTTTGTCACGGGAAAATCCGGATTCGCCACCCCGACGTGGATGGGCTATCCTTGCGCCGGAGTCGCCGCCAGCCCGGAGATCGATGTCCAACAGCCAGTGGGAACCAGCCTGGTGGATGGAACTTCAAAAAAGAACCTCGGCAGGATGGTGGTGGGCATGACCAGCACGGCCAGGACATTCACCATCCGCAACACCGGCACATCGAATCTAACCGGACTATCCGTGGGCATCAACGGCCCCAACGCGACGAATTTCAACGCCACCACACCGGCAGAATCACTCAAGCCAGGCGCATCGACCACCTTCAAGGTAAGCTTCAGGCCAAGCGCCACCGGCACTCGCACGGCAACGCTGCGCATCGCCAGCAACGATGCGAATGAAAACCCGTTCGACATCAATCTCACCGGTGTTGGCGTGGCTCCTTGAAGGGTGGTCAGCGCGAACGGATTTTTACCCTCGTTTTCGGCACAAGGCATCTTAAGCTAGCTCGCCATGCGGTGCCCCTACTGCCTATCCCCGCTGACCGCCAGCGCCCCGGAGTGCCCGAAATGCCACCTGTCCTATCCGAAGACCGGACCGCTGTTGGGGGCAGTGCCACGTCTGCCTGCCTTGGTGGCGGACACCACCGGCTTGCTGCGCCCATCGGATCTAACCAAACTCCGTAACCGCATCCAGGCGATCCAGAGACGCTTTCCGCAGCTTGTGCTGCAGGTCGTGATGCACCGGTTTTCCGAGGAGCATCCGTTTTCCATGCATGTGTTCTGGTTGTTCAACGCAGCGTCCTTCGCGGGGGACAGCAACCGCGGCAAGGACAACCACGCGCTGCTCCTGGCCATCGATCCCGCGCGGGGCGAGGCGGCGATCATGCCGGGATACGGCCTTGAACCATTCCTTGCGAATGAAGCCGTGGATCACCTGCTTGAGCTGGCCGGGCCCGCGTGGCAGGGCGGGCGCTGGGCGGACGGCATCATGCGCGTGCTCGAAGGACTCGACCAGTGGTTGGAAACCATCGCGCTGCCGGATGTGCTCATCACGCGTGGTGAAGGTGATTTTTGAACCTCGTCGAATTCAACCGAAGGCTTTGAGGAATCCGACCTCGATGGCAAGCGGCTCGAAGGCGTTGGTTTCAAGCGTGCGGCGCAGCGAGTCCAGCGCATGCATCCGCTGGAGAAGCTTGGTTTCCGACTCCGCTTCGGCGATGCCACGCAGGGCTTGGGCGGAATCGGGAAAATCCAGCCCCCCGGATTTCACCTTCATGCGCAACAGGTCCGCCATCCATGACATGAGCACGTCGAAGAGGCGGTTCCTCGCATCGAGGTATTCGGCCTCGGCGGCGGCCTTGTGGAAATCCTCGCGGCCTTTCAGCCAGGTGCCGTCCGTCGCATCCTTGTAGGCGGCGGTTTCCTCCTTCTCGGCGGCCTTGGCCGCATCGTCGGCGGCTTCACGGCAGCGGGCGAGGAACGACCCGAAGGTAGCCTTCAGATGCAGTGCGGCCACCGGTGTGCCGAAACCACGCGCGGCGGCATGATTGAGCGCGGCGACGAGCTCGCCTCCCCCATCGGCCAGCAGAGCGCGGCCACCTGTTAGCGGAAGACGCACGCACCGCGACAGGATGGTGGGCAGCAGGCGCTGCGGGTTGGCTGTTAGAAGAAGCAGCATGGTGTTCTGCGGCGGTTCCTCCAACGTCTTGAGGAACGCGTTGGCGGCCTGGTCGTTCATGCGGTCCGCCTCGATGATGACACCGACCTTGCAGGCGCCGCCGGGAGCGGCGAGATGGAGCGTCTGCTCGAGGTTGCGGATCTCCTCCACGCCGATGCGGCGGGATTTCATGCGGGGCCGGATGACGCGGATCCAGCCGCTTTCCAAGTCATCCAAGGCAGGGGTCTCAACAACCACCGGTTCACCGAAGAGGTCGAACCCGGCGGCCTCCTTCGCCCCGCTGACCAACTGGATGATCCGCGCAGCCAGGTTTTCCTTGCCCGATCCATGCGCGCCGCTGATGAGAAAGGCATGGGCCAGCCGCCCTCGCTGGTGCGCGGAGGAAATCAAATCGAACGCCCGGTCTGCGGTGTAAGCCATGCGCGGGAATCGTGCCCGGCTTGACCCGCGAGGCAATCCGAAAACCGATCCCGCCCAAATGCGCCGACGATTGCGCGCTGGACAGGCCGGAGGACACGTTTCACGGTCCCGCCATGGATTCCCACAATGTGTTCGCCCTGCGCGGCGGAAAGGCTGAGGTAG
Source organism: Verrucomicrobiaceae bacterium (assembly GCA_947372405.1). The sequence continues at coordinate 7,128 of CANBTO010000082.1, read as the reverse complement.
AGGAAGGGCTGGATTTCGCACCGAAATTCGACAAGGACGGATTGATGCCGGCACGGGCGATGGATGCGAAGACGAAGGAGCCGTTGATGCTCGCCTATATGAACGCCGAATCCCTACGGCGGACGCTCGAGATCGGCGAGGCGGTTTATTGGTCCCGCTCCCGCCAGGAGTTCTGGCACAAAGGCGCCACCTCCGGCCACATCCAGCGGGTGGTGGAAATCCGGACGGATTGTGATCAGGACGCTCTCATCCTGATGGTGGAGCAGATCGGTGCGGGGGCATGCCATACCGGACGCGGTTCATGTTTCTACCGCAAGGTGCTACCTGCCTCCGCTGATGGAGCGGCGAAACTCGAGTGGATCGGGCCCGGCAAGTCCTTCGACCCGGACGCGGTTTACGGAAAACCGTGAAATTGGATCAATTTCGCGGTTGCAATCGGCGTTTTGATCCGCTAGCTCTCCCGCCCCGCGCGACAGGGCACACCGCCTTGTTCAAGCAAACCATACCCATTTCGAGCGAAAGAGGACCCCATGACCATCATTGACAAGATCGAGCAAGAGCAGATGAAAACCGACATCACCCCCTTCAACGTTGGCGACAGCGTCAAGGTGCATTGCCGCGTGGTGGAAGGTGGCAAGGAGCGTATCCAGATTTTCGAAGGTCTGGTGATCGCCCGCAAGGGTTCCGGCGTGAACGCGGCGTTCACCGTGCGCAAGATTTCCTACGGCGAAGGCGTTGAGCGGGTTTTCCCGGTACACACCCCGCGTATCGCCAAGATCGAGGTGACCAACAAGGGCAAGGTGCGTCGCGCCAAGCTGCACTACCTCCGCACTCGCGTTGGCAAGCGCGCCCTGTTGGTGAAGAGCGCGAACTGATCCGCAGCCCGTTATTTTCCACTGCGCCCCACTCGGTTTCCGGGCGGGGCGTTTTGTTTGGCACATGCGGTGATTTCCGCTTTCCGTGAGCAGACGGCTGCGCCACTTTCCCGGCGTGCGCATTCCGATTCCCCTGGTCCTGCTCCTGTGCCTCGCCGTCGTTGCGGGAGCCTGGCTGTATGGTACGAGGGACAAGGATTTTCTCACACCTCCGAGCGATGCGAAACTCGCCACAGTCCGGGCACGGGTGAAAATGTCACAACCCCGCGCGGATCGCCCTGAAGCGCCGGTTGCCATTCCGAACGAGACCAAGGAAACGGCACCACCGACACCTGCGGAGGAACCCAAGCCCGCGATCGAACTCGGTGACCTGAACAGCCCGCCGAAACTGCAGGAATACAGCGAACTCGAGATCAAGGGCGCGTCGCACCTGATCGATCTGGCCGCCTTGCTGGAAACCGAAGGGGAATTCCAACGCGCGCTGCTCGCATGGGAACGGGTAATCGATACCGCCAAGCCGGACGCAAGCCAGGCCAACACCGCGGTTTCCGCCATCAAGCGCCTGCGCCCCACCCTGCCCGATTGGAACAAGGAGGCACCCAAGGCAGCCAAGATCACCATCCATGCCGGCACCGGAAAGAAGAACGCCAAAACCGTAACCAGCGCCCTCGAACAAACCGCGAAGGACATCGAGCACGCCTCGTCCGGCCTGCTTAAGGTCACCACTTCCATGACCCCGGGAAAGGACGCCAAGACCGCGAACGGCCCGGCCCCGGTGGCCATCTGGCTCTCCGGAAACGACAAGGAATCCGTCACCACCGATGTGATTTCCTTCACCTCGGCATCACCCGAAACGTTGCCCCGTGACTTGAGGCAGAACTTGTTCGTGAGCGTCCGCGGCTACCTCGCCCGCAATACGTCCCACACCCCGCCGCCGGCGCTTGCCAACGGCGCCGATCCGCTCGACGGACTGACGACCCACGTCACCCGCCTGCACTGGCAGGCGCTTGGCACACTGCTCAACCGCATCAAGGAAAAGCCCGTGAAAGTGGACACCCCGGCCAAACCCGAAAAACCTGCAAAACCGAAAAAATCGCACTAATTTACGGACAACCCCAAGATTCACCGGTTTCACCGCGTTCATACAGCCACAGCTTTCCAGCCATTTTCCACAACCACACCATGAAACTCCTGACCTCATTGCTGGCCCTCGGCACCGCGATCACTTCCGCCGAAACCACCAGCGCCAGCCGCTACGAATCGCTCCGCCAGGAAATCCGCCAGTCCATCGCCCGTGGCAACGCCTGGCTCAAAACCCAGCAGAAATCCGACGGCAACTGGGATGACGACGGAATCCCCGCCTTCTCCGCCCTCGCCCTCAACGCGGCCGTGCGCGACCCCTCCATCGCCCGCTCCGCTGACAAACTCCCGGACCACATCGAAAAAGGCTTCACCTGGCTGCTCGCCCAACAGAAACCGGATGGCGGCATCTACAACCGAGGACTCACCGTTTACAACACCGCCACCTCCGTAACCGCCCTCATGGCGGCCAACCGCAAGGACTTCGAACCCGCCGTCATCAAGGCCCGCAAGCATCTCATCGACAACCAGTGGGACCTCGGACAGAAGAAGGAAACCGACAACCCGAACGACGGCGGTGTCGGCTACGGCTCCAAGAACGACCACACCGATCTCTCTAACACCTATCTCGCCATCGAGGCCCTCGCACTTTCCAAAAAAGTCATCGAGGACGGCAACCACGGCGACCAACCGGATCTCGACTGGGACGCCGCCGTGAAATTCCTCTCGCGCTGCCAGAACCTCACCGCCACCAACGACCAGCCGTGGGCAAATGACGATCCAAAAGACAAGGGCGGCTTCGTTTACTCCTCCACCGAATCCAAGGTTGAGGAAAAACTGCCGGACGGACGCGTCGCGCTGCGTTCATACGGTTCGATGTCCTACGCCGGCCTGCTATCGCTGATCTATGCCAAGGTCAGTGCGAACGATCCGCGCGTCGTCGCCGTCAAGGAATGGCTCGCGAAGAACTACACGCTCGATGAAAATCCGGGCATGGGTCCGGCCGGCATGTTCTATTACTATCAGACCATGTCCAAGGCGCTCTCCGCCGCCAACATCGACATGTTCAAGCTCGACAACGGCAAGGAGGCGGATTGGCGCAAGGATCTCGGCAACAAGCTCCTCTCCAAACAACGCGAGGACGGCTCATGGGCCAATGAAAACGGCCGCTGGATGGAATCCAACCCCGTCCTCACCACCGCCTACACCGTGCTCTCGCTCGAACAGGTCTATGATTCGATTCCGGTGAAGTGATGCGCAGCCGTTCCTGGTTTCCGCACACCCGAAAGCGGCACACAGCCACTGGAACGGTGCATGCGCCTCCCGGAACATGAATGCGCTTTTTAGAACATCCTCTGCATCCATCAGAAATCCATCAGCGGCGGAATCCAAAAAGTCGATTTCTTTGGCGGAGCAAATTCCTGTTATCTGGGGAGGAGAAGCCTTTGTAGGGCCGTATAGGCGAAGAGCATGCGGTATTGGCAATATCCATATAAGAATACATATGAAAATCAGAACCTTGTCCGCAATAATCTCGACCTTGGGCCTATCGGCATCGCTATCGCCTGTTGTGGCGCAGGCAACAGCGCCTGGGCAAACGGATCGGGATAAACCGGACAAGCGGTCGGCACCGGCAACAAATTGGCAACCCGTGCCCGGACCGTTTGCGATGACGCGCTGGGCCAAGGATGTATCTCCCGACAGCGTGCTGCCCGAATACCCACGTCCCCAGATGGTCCGCAAGGACTGGCAGAATCTCAATGGCTTGTGGGACTACCGTCTGACCGCCAGGGATGACAGCAAGCCAACAACCTACGAAGGGAAAATCCTCGTCCCCTTTCCGATCGAAGCACCACTCTCCGGCGTGGGCAAGCGGATCAATACATTTCCGGGCCGCACCTATTCTAACAGCCGCTTGTGGTGCCGTCGCGCGCTCGAGGTTCCGCCTGCCTGGAAGGGGCGGCATGTCCTGCTGCATTTCGGTGCCGTGGACTGGGAGGCAACAGTTTATCTGAACGGCAAGGAACTCGGCGTCCACCGGGGCGGGTATGACGCGTTCTCGTTTGATGTCACCGACGCGCTGGACAAATCGGGCTCCAACGAATTGCTCGTCGCCGTCTGGGACCCTACTTTTGAGGGCGGATATCCACGAGGCAAACAGGTCGATCAACCGGAAGGCATCTGTTACACGCCGTGTTCGGGTATCTGGCAGACGGTCTGGCTTGAACCCGTCGCGGAGAGCCATATCGAATCGCTCCAAATCACCCCGGATGTGGATGCTTCAACACTAAGAGTAAAGTGCGGGGTATCAGCCCTCAATCAAACGGTGGAGCCCGTCGAAATCAAAGTCATCGATGGCACCCGGACGATTGCCACCGCAACGGGCAAAAGTGGCGAGACCATCAAGATCCAGTTGAAGGATGTGAAGCTATGGTCACCTGCGGATCCGCATCTTTATGACATGGCGATCAAGATGGGCGACGACGAGGTTACCAGTTACTTTGGCATGCGCAAGGTGTCGATCGGCCCTGACAAGGAAGGGATCACCCGGATCCTGTTGAACAACAAGTTCGTGCTGCATAACGGCGTGCTGGACCAGGGATTCTGGCCGGATGGCATCTACACGGCACCGACGGACGCCGCGTTACGTTATGATATCGAAACCATCAAGCAACTTGGTTTCAACATGAGCCGCAAGCATGTGAAGGTCGAGCCGGAGCGCTGGTATTATTGGGCCGACAAACTCGGCTTGTTGGTCTGGCAGGACATGCCTTGCAGCGGGGACGGCATTCACGCGCCACCACCCGCTTACCCGGAGTCGAACGCCCGGCGCCAGGATCAATTCGGCGCTGAACTGCGGGCGATGATCTCCGGCCGCTTCAACCATCCCTGCATTGTCTCATGGATCGTGTTCAACGAAGGCATGGGTCTTCAGAATTCCAAAGGTTACCAACTGGACGACAACATCCGCGCATTCATGCATCGCATGGCCGGGATCGCAGGTGAGGACAAGACGCGCGTGACCAATGCTGAAAGCGGCGCTCCGGGAGGCGAGAACCAGGGATGGAATCCGCTCGACCTCGGCAGCGGACAGGTCATGGATGCCCATTGTTATGGTACCACGAAATGCATCAAGCCCACCAAAGAACGGGCCAGTGTCATCGGCGAATATGGCTATGCGAAGTTTCTGGACTCGGTCGACAAATACCAGCCGTTGATCAAGAATCCGGGCGTCAGTGGACTGGTTTGGACACAAATTACCGATGTGGAAAACGAACGCAACGGATTGCTCACATACGATCGCAAGACGTTTACTGAAGATCCCTCAAGGGTGGCCGCAAAGAACGCCGTCATGATGGGGGAAAGCCACATCGAGAAGTGACAATGGAACGGCAGCTATGACAATCCTTGCAATCTTTGGTGATGTTTTCCGTCGGCCGTCATATCAACGGGAATAACCATTCATCATCTTCTGAAATGATACTGCGTCTGCTGCTTGTTCCGGCCCTTACAGGCATGGCGTTCTCGGCACCTCTCGGCGAGGAGCGCATCGAGCACGCTGGAGCGCGGTTCCGCGTCGTCCGCATCGAACCTTCGCGGGTCCGTGTCGTATGGAAGGCCGCGGACGGCACGCCTTACCGCACCTTCGACCGGGTGCGGACCGCGTTTTCAAAACAGGGAAAAACCGTCGGCTTCCTGATGAACGGCGGCATCTTCGGAACCGGCGGCGTCCCCTGCGGCCTGCATGTGGAAAACGGAATAGCACTGCGGCCTCTCACTTTCGCCGACGCGACGGGAAACTTCTATCTCAAGCCCAACGGTGTGGTCTGGATCGAAAAAGATCACGCGTTCATCGCCACCTCGGAATCCTATGCGGAGCGTGTCATTTCCAATCCCAAGCCGGTCGAAACCGCGGTGCAGTCCGGCCCGTTGCTGCTCATCGACGGCAAGCGCCATCCGGCCTTCAAGGAAGGCTCGTCCAACAAACTCCACCGCAACGGCGTGGGCGTGGATGGCGCCGGACGCTTGGTTTTCGCGATCACCGACCGCGGACAGTTCGTCAATTTCTGGGATTTCGCCGGACTTTTTCTCAAGCTCGGCTGTCGGAATGCGCTGTTTCTGGACGGCGACATCTCACAGATGGCCGTGAATCCTGACAAACTGGTGCAGAGCAACCACTTCGGCGCGATGTTTGTCGTCGCGGAGTGATCCCTTCTTGATTCCGGCTTGTGGAATCCGGAACATCCTCCCGTGACATCCCATACCGCCCCACTCACCGCGGCACAGGCGGAGAAACTCCGCAGTGTGCTTGAAGGGCAGGGCTATGATTTCGAGGAGAAACCTTATGCGCTCTACTCCGCTCACAAGGGCAAGCTGAACGTCACGGTCTATCAGAAAGGCCCGAAGGTCCTGGTGCAGGGCAAAGGCACGGAGGACTTCATCCGTTTCACCTTGGAGCCGGAAGTGCTGGGAGAGGCGCGGCTTGGTTACGAGGAGATTCTGGAACCGGACAAGTTCGAGCCGCACTTCGGGATCGACGAGAGCGGCAAGGGCGACTTCTTCGGTCCGCTGGTCATCGCAGGGGTTTTTACCGACGCGGTGATCGCCCGGCACCTGATCGAGGCGGGTATCATGGACTCGAAGCGCGTGACCAGCGCCGCGCGCATCCGCCAACTCGCAGCCATCATCCGGGAAACGCCGGGCTGCACCTCGGAAGTCGTTTCCATCGGCCCGGAAAGTTACAACCGGATGCACACGTCGTTTGGAAACCTCAACCGTCTGTTAGCATGGGGCCACGCCAAGGTCATCGAAAAACTCGCCGCCGCCCGGCCGAATTGCCCGCGCGCGCTCAGTGACCAGTTCGCCCGCCCGGAAGTCCTCCAGAAGGCCCTCCGCACCAACGGACTGACCATCACTCTCGAACAACGAACCAAGGGCGAGTCCGACACCGCAGTGGCAGCCGCATCCATCCTGGCCCGTGAGCGTTTCATCGACTGGATCGACAAGACCTCTACCGCCTGCGGTGTCAAACTGCCGCTTGGCGCGTCCGAGGCCGTCGTTCAGGCAGGCAGGGACCTAGTTGCCCGCCGTGGCCGGGAAGCTCTTGGGAAAGCCGCCAAACTGCACTTCCGCACCACCGCCTCGGTTCTCGACGGAACCTCGGAGGAAAATC